>JAPPQC010000041.1 GCA_028817225.1 Gammaproteobacteria bacterium
TTTGACAGAAAGGTTTCCACATCAATGCCGTCGCCGCCGACCAGCAGTTTGCGGAGTTTGCGTGTGGCGCCGAAGGCGTCGGAGAAGGCCGCCATTCCCGCCGGGCGGTGTTGCGAGCGCCCGCTTTTTACCTCGATGGCCGTCAGTTGCCCGCCGGCGCTGGCGACAAAATCCACCTCGCGGTTGTTTTCGCGCCAGTAATACAGTTTGCATTCCCCTGCGGCGGCGGCGTTTGCCAGATGCGCGCCGACCGCCGATTCCACCAGATGCCCCCAGAACTCGCTGTCTTTGCGGGCTTGTGCGTATGTCATTTCTTTGCGGGCCGTTATCAGGGCGGTGTTCAGCACCTGGAGTTTGGGGCTGGCCGCGCGCCGCCGCACTTCCTCGCCGGAGTATTTCTGCAGGCTGGTTACCAGGCCCGCGCCGGACAGCAAATCCAGATAATGCGCCAGCGTGATGGTGTTGCCCGCGTCCTGAAGTTGGCCGAGCATTTTGTTGTAGGAAAGAATTTGTCCGGAGTAAGCGCAGCCAATTTCAAAAACCCTGCGCAGCAGCGCCGGTTTGTTCACACGCGACAGCAGCAGCACATCGCGCGAGATGGTGGTTTCGATGAGCGAGTCCTGGATGTAACGCGCCCAGCGCTTTGGTTGTTTGATGAGCGGCGCCGCGCCGGGGTAGGCGCCGTAGAAAAGATACTGCTCCAGCGACCAGCCGAACGCCCGGCGCATTTCGCTGAAACTCCAGTGCGGCAGGTGCAGCACTTCAAAACGACCGGCGAGGCTTTCGCTCAAGCCGCGCTGAATCAAAAGCGGGGCGGAGCCGAGCAGGATGACTTTCAGCGGCTGGCCGGTGTGCGTGTCGGCGTCCCACAGGCGCTTGACGATTTCGGACCATTGCGTAATCTTCTGCACCTCGTCGAGGACAAGAAGCGCACCTTTCCTGCCCGCTTCGCCGGCAGCAAGCCGGGCGGCTTCCCACTGCTGCTCCACCCAGTCGGCGCCGCGCAAAGTCGGCTCATCGGCGCTGGCATAGTGCGTCGGCAGTCCGGATTGCTCCGCGACCTGCCTGACCAGCGTCGTCTTGCCCACCTGCCGTGCCCCGGCGACGACCTGGATGAATCGGCGCGGTTCTTTCAGGCGCCGGGCCAGTTCTTTCGCTTGGAGGCGGGCGGGGATTTGTGGGGAATTACTCATTGTATTGAGTAATTTTACTCAATTTAGGGGGTAATTTGCAAGGGGAGGCCGGGTTGGTTCGGGGCTGTTTGGCAGGGAGGTGGTGAAACTGAAATCTGTGTCTTACAGCGAGGTAACCGATTTGTTTGGCAAGAGTTTGGAAGGGCGTTTGTGGTAGCATCCCTCGCTTTCAAAAATTTCGCTTCCGCGAGGGATGCTACCACAAACGCCCTTATTTTGCAAGCTGTATACACAATTTCATTAGAGCTATTGCGGAATGTGTACGGTTTTGGTTTATTCCAGTCCTGCTGCCAGGCGGGCGTCCAGTTTACCAGACCCCGCCCACGCCGAGAGCAATACCCGACGAACGGCGTACACATCCCCCAGCGCGGAATGGGGGTTGTCGTGCACAACGCCTTCGGCCTCGCAAGCGCCCGGCAGGCGCACCCGCAATGCCGTGCTCCCATAGACAGCCCGATGGTAGAGGATGCTGGCGCAGTGCCAATCCTCAAAGCAGCGCCCGAATTCCGCCCCGGCGCTGGTGAACTCGTGCCGCAATCTGCCCTTGTCAAAATTGGCATACCAGGCAATGACCGGAACCTCCTCGATAATCTGCCGCACCTCAGCGATGCGCTCCGCAAAGCGGGGACACGCGGCCAGAGCATCGGCACTGATGCCGTGAATCTTCAGGGACTCGGGATTCATCGCGCCATGCGGCTTGAAACGCTGATTGCAGAGCACTTCACCGCTAGCGGCACGAATGATTCCAATCTCGATAACCTCGGCGCTGTCGTGAAGGCCGGTGGTTTCGGTATCAAGAATGACCGCCCCCGCTTCCGGGGCAAGAAGGCGGCGAATCATCTCTCTGGAATTCATGAATGCATCGTTCCCCAAAAGACGGCGCAGGCGCCCCCTCACTCCACTCCCCAAAGCGCCCGAATTGGCACCGCATAAAGTCCGCCGCCGAAACTGGCGCTGATTTCGCCGTTGTAAAGCACGGCGCCGCCGGCAAACCGCTTGCCTGTGGCGCGCTTGAGTTTCCTCAACCCCCGGAAATCCGCCGCGGTAACGGTCGCCGCCGCCTTCACTTCAACCCCCGCCAGCACCCGCGCGCCGCGCTCAATGACGATATCCACTTCCACCTTGTCCTTGTCGCGGTAATGAAAAAACGCCAGCGCCGCATCCTGCCAACTCGCCTGCCGCCGCAACTCCTGGAACACGAAAGTCTCAAGCAGTTGCCCGAACAGGGGCCGGTCGGCCATCAGTGCGGCGGCATCCACGCCGAGCAGCGCGCAGGCAAGCCCGGTGTCGCCCAGGTGCAGTTTCGGCGTCTTCACAATCCGGCTCAGGCGGTTGCTGTGCCACGGCGGCAGCCTGTCCAGAATAAACAGCCGTTCCAGCAAGGTGACATAACTGCGGATGGTGGGCCGGCTGCTCTCAAATGTGGAGGCTAGGTCGGTCACATTCAGCAGCCTCGCGGTTTGTGTCGCCGCCAGCGTCAGCAGTTGCGGCAGCGCTTCCAGCGACCTGATTCGGGTCAAATCACGCACATCGCGCTGCACCAGCGCATCAAGATAGTCGCGGCACCAGGCGCTGCGCCGGCGCCCCACCGGGCGCGCAAGAGCCGCCGGATAACCGCCCGTGACAACCCGTTTGGCCAGTTCGCCATTCCCGGCGGTGGCGGATGAAGCGCCGGATGATTCCGGGGCGAGCGGTTTTTGCGGCAGCCTGAACTCACCCTTGAACAGGCAATCGAGAAAGCCCGGGGCCTGCGGCGGTTGCTCCAGTTCACGCTGCGCGAACGGGTGCAGCCGCAAAATCTGCATGCGCCCCGCCAGTGAGTCCGAAAGATTCGACAGCAGCAGTATGGAAGTGGATCCCGTCAGCAGAAAACGCCCCGGCACGCGCCTGCGGTCCACCTCCAGTTTCAACGCGGTAAAAAGCGCCGGCGCACGCTGCACTTCGTCCAGGATAATGCGTTCGGGCAGATTGGCGACAAACCCCGCCGGGTCCATCTGCGCGGCGTCGCGCACGATGTTGTCGTCAAAGTTGATGTACGCGTAATCCCGGGGCGTGCCCACCATGCGCGCCAATGTGGTCTTGCCGCACTGCCGGGCGCCGTGAATCAGAACGACCGGCGAATCCTCCAGCGCCTCAATCAGGTGCTGCTCGACATGGCGGGAATAAAGGGCGTCTTCGGCCATCGGCTGATTGTAACTTTTTGTCCGTCCAATTGAAAGGTTAGGGGGCGTCTAATTGAAAGTTTACCCCCCGTCCAATTGAAAGGTTGCAGTGCGTCCAATCGGAAGTTTGCCCCCCGTCCAATCGAAAGTTAAGTGTGCGTCCAATTGAAAGGTTACAGTGCGTCCAATCGGAAGTTTACCCTCCGTCCAATCGAAAGCCGCCTCTCCACCCCCGCCCCTGTTCCCCTCCCCGCCAGTAGCCAACCCCCCCATTTCCCTATACACTTCCCCGCTTCCCATGCCCGACTCCAGTTTCACCGAGGGCGTCGTCGTCGAGAACAAGCACTGGACCGACCAGCTCTACTCGCTCAAGATAGACGCCGACATCAAGACCTTCACGCCCGGCCAGTTCGGGCGGCTTGCGCTCGACATCGGCGGCAAGCGAATCGCGCGCCCCTACTCGTTCGTCAACGCGCCCGGCGAGGCGCACCAGGAGTTTTACTCCATCGTCGTCCCCGAAGGCGCGTTGTCGCTGCGCCTGCACGCGCTGGAGCGCGGCGACAAAATATGGATTGCATCGGCGGCGGCGGGCTTTTTCACGATGGACGAGGTGCGCGACGGCAGCGAATTGTGGATGCTGTCCACCGGCACCGCGCTCGGCCCCTTCCTGTCCATCCTGAAAACCGATGAACCCTGGCGGCGCTTCCAACGCATCGTGCTGGTTCACGCGGTGCGCCGCGCCGAAGAACTGACCTACAGCGACACCATCGAAACCTTCCGCCGCCGCGACCCGCAGCGCTTCACCTTCATCCCGTTCGTCAGCCGCGAGCAGACCGACTTCGCAATGCCCGGGCGCGTGCCCGCGGCCATCGAAAGCGGCGAACTGGAAAAGCGCGCAAACCTGCCGTTCAACCCGGCCACCTCGCAAGTGATGATCTGCGGCAACCCGGGCATGATTGAGGACACAAGCAACATCCTGAAAGCGCGCGGCTTCAAGAAAAACCGCCGCCGCGACCCCGGCCAGATCACCACCGAGAATTACTGGTCGGACAGTTAGCCGTCAAACAACGCGGCCCGGCAAATCAACGCCGCATAAGCAGGCCGCCGCCACACCCCGACAACAACACCCGCGCCATTCACCACCGCACCCCGGCAACGCAGCCGTCACCCCTTCGCCGCAACAATCCGGTTCGCCAACTTCCCGATCCGCTCCACTTCGCACTCAATCACATCGCCCGGCTGCAAGTATTCCGGCGGGTTGCGCGCGTAGCCAACGCCGTCCGGCGTGCCGGTCGAGATGATCATGCCCGGCTCAAGCGCAAGGCTTCTCGACAAAATGGAAAGCACCGTCGCCACATCAAATATCTGCGACGCGGTCGAGGCGCTCTGCTTGACTTCGCCGTTCAGGCGGCTCTCCAGCGCCAGCGCCTGCGGGTCGGCGATTTCATCGGCGGTCACAATGCAGGGCCCCATCGGGCAAGACCCCGGCAAACTCTTGCCGATGAAAAACTGCTTGTGCCTTTTCTGCAGGTCGCGCGCGGTGATGTCGTTGGCCACGGTGTAACCGAAGACATGCGCCAGCGCCCCGTCCGCCCCCAGTTTGCGCCCGCCGCGCCCGACCACCACCGCCAGTTCCACCTCCCAGTCCAGCCGCTGTGACACGGCGGCGTCGTGCACCACATCGTTATATGGCCCGTTGACGGCGCCCGCGTCCTTCGTGAACACCACCGGGTGTTCCGGCAACTCGCCGCGCACGCCGGCGCGCGCCTGCGTTTCCTTCACATGGTCGGCGTAATTCCAGCCCAGGCAAATCACATTCTGCCGCGGGCGCGGTATCGGCGCCAGCAGGCGCACATCCTCCATCGCCACGCCGATGCCGCCGCCGGCGCCGGCGACAAAGTCGCGCAGTTCATCCAGCCCGCGCGCGCCGGCGTCAATCAGCGCCAGCATGTCGGCATAACGCCCGCGCCAGCCGTCATGCAGCGCCGGCAGCAGCGCCGCATCGCCGTCGGCAACGCCGATGTGCGTTTTATTCCGGTAACGGCAGGTGATGAGTCTCATCGCTTTCCACGGACGCCGGTCGCGAGGCGGTAGCGGTTGCTGCCGACGAAAGGTTGAGTGTCATTGCTTTTCATCGGCGTCGGTTGCAAGGCGGCGTTCACCGCCGGCGAAAGGCCGGCTCTCATCGTTTTCCACCGGCGCCAGTTGCGCGAAGTAATCGCTGATGTAGCGGTCAAGCGGGCGGTCGTCGCCGGTTTCCATTTCAGCCTGCCGTTCGTGGCTTTCTTCCGCGGTGCGGTCGAAGTCCGCGCGCGGCCCGGCCTGCGGCGTGCGCGCGGCGAAGTGGCTGCGAAAGCGCGCCGCCTGGGCCTCGGCGAAGCCAACAAAACTCCAGCCGCCGTCGCTCATCGCGTCAAGCATCCGCGCCGACGGGCACAAATCAGGCTGCCGGAAACGCCCGGCCTGCTCGCGCAGCGCATCGGCGTAACTGCCGCCGCCGCCGCCATTGCCGCCATCACCACCACCATCAAACAACTCACACACCGGCCACAGCCGGTCGCATATCTCAAGCCCCCAGTCGGCAAGCGTTTGTTCGCGCCCGCCGCGGTTCAGTTTCAGGCCCGGCGCGCGCCCGTCGTGCGCGGCGGCGATTTCGTTGCGGTCTATGGCCTTGCGCTCATCGTCGCCGATGGGCGGGCTTTGCGACAGCAGGCAGAAAAACGCGAGCATCTCGATAAACTTCAGTTGCGCCTCGCCGACGCCCGCCGACCTGAACACATCCACATCCAGCGAGCGCAGTTCCACATACTCTACACCGCCGCGCCGCAGCGCCGCAAGCGGCATTTCCTCCTTGCCGGCGGCGCGCTTCGGGCGCATCGTGCTGTAATACTCGTTCTCAATCTGCAGAATGCAGGCGTTGATCTGGCGGTACTCGCCGCCGACCTTGACGCCAAGGCGCCGGTACGGCGCATGCTCCGTCGTCACCGCGCGCCCGAGGCTTGCCACATAACCGGCCAGGCTGTTGTAATCGGCGCGGATGCCGATGCTGGCCTCCTGGTTGTTCTGATAGCCGATGTCGCCCATGCGCAGCGAAGTCGCGTGGCGCCCGTACAGCGTCGTCTCATCAAACGCCTCCAGCCGCGGGTGCGCCGACGAGCCAAGAAAAGACCGGCAGATGGCCGGCGACACGCCGAACAAATACGGAATCATCCACGCCAGCCGCAGAAAGTTGCGTATCAGCCCCATGTAGCGTTCCGAACGGAAGGCCGCAGACGCCCCCGCCCCTGCTGTTCCCGCCGCGCCCGACAATTCCGCCAGCGCGCGCCAGCAGTCGCCGCCGACGGAGTAGTTGAAATGAACGCCGGCGATCACCTGCATCGTGCGCCCGTAGCGGTAGCCGAGGCCGCGGCGGTAAATCGTCTTCATGCGTCCGAGGTTGGACGAGCCGTAGCGCGCCAGCGGAATTTCGGTCTCGTCCTTGACAATGCACGGCATGCTCGCCGGCCACAGCAGTTCATCGCCGATGCGCGCGTACACCTGCGCGTGGCATTCCTCCAGAAAAGCCACGGCATCGCCGGCGCCGGGCAGCGGCGGCGTCACAAACTCCAGCATCGCCTCGGAGAAGTCCGTCGTGATAAACGGGTGCATCAGCGCCGAGCCGAGCGCGCGCGGGTGCGGCGTCTTCGCCAGCATCCCGCGCGGGCCGATGCGCAGCGACTCCTTCTCAAGGCCGATGCGCCGCCCGTCGTGCACCAGGCGCGCGCCGCCGCCGGCGAGGGCCGCGGCGGTGCGCTCAACGCCGTCGCGCGCGGCCATCTCAGGGGCGCGCCAGGCCGGGCATGAAATGCCAATCAAAGAAACGCCCGGGGTCGGTCTTGCGCCCCGGCGCGATGTCGCTGTGGCCGGCGACGCGCTCAATGCCAAGCGTCGGATAGGCGTCAAACAGCGCGCCCAGCACCGCGCGCAGGCGCTCGTACTGGGCCGCCTCAAAGGCGTCGTCGTCGCGCCCCTCCAGTTCAATGCCGACCGAGAAATCGTTGCACCGCTCGCGCCCGCGGTAACTGGAAACGCCGCAATGCCACGCGCGCCTGTCAAACGGCACAAACTGCACCACCTCGCCGTCGCGGCGAATAAACAAATGCGCCGACACGCGCAACCCGCAAACCTCGCGGTAAAACCCGTGCTCGCCGGGGTCCAGCGCGTTGGTGAACAACTGCTCAACCCCCGCCCCGCCGTACTCCCCCGGCGGCACGCTGATGCAGTGAATCACAACCAGTTCCGGCGCCGCCGCCGCCGGACGCTCGTCGGCGTTCGGCGAGGCCACATAACGCGCCCCCTCCAGCAGATGACTTTGTTCGTTGACTTTCATGCGCCATCCCAAAAAAAAGAAAGCCCCGCAAACGGCGGGGCTTTCAACATACAACACGGCGGGCAAGGCTTCAACAGCCGGGCCGGCGCGGGGCGGCTTACATCATGCCGCCCATGCCGCCCATGCCGCCGCCCATGTCGCCGCCGTGGCTGTGCATCGGCGGCTCTTCCTTCGGCATTTCGGCCACCATCGCATCGGTCGTCACCATCAGGCTGGCGATGGAGCAGGCGTTTTGCAGCGCGCTGCGCGTGACCTTGGTCGGGTCAATAATGCCCATCTCCATCATGTTGCCGAATTTGCCGCTGGCGGCGTTGTGGCCGTAAGAGGCCTCCTTGCCGCGCACCGCGTCCAGCACCACCGACGCCTCGCCGCCGGCGTTGCTGACAATCTGGCGGAACGGGTCTTCCATCGCGCGCCGCAGAATGCTGATGCCCACATCCTGGTCGGGGTTGTCGCCCTTCAGCGACGCGATGCCCTCGATGGCGCGCACCAGCGCGGTGCCGCCGCCGGGCACAACGCCCTCCTCAACCGCGGCGCGGGTCGCGTGCAGCGCGTCTTCTACGCGCGCCTTTTTCTCCTTCATCTCAACCTCGGTCGCGGCGCCCACCTTGATGACGGCGACGCCGCCGGCCAGTTTGGCCATGCGCTCCTGGAGTTTCTCCTTGTCGTAGTCGGAAGTCGCCTCCTCAATCTGCACGCGAATCTGCTCAACGCGGCCCTTGATGTCGTCGCTCGTGCCGGTGCCGCCGACAATCGTCGTGTTCTCCTTTGAAACCGTCACGCGCTTGGCCTGGCCGAGGTCGGCCAGCGAGCATTTCTCAAGCGACAGGCCGATCTCCTCGGAAATGACCTTGCCGCCGCTCAGCACGGCGATGTCCTCAAGCATCGCCTTGCGGCGGTCGCCGAAGCCCGGCGCCTTGACCGCCGCCACCTTGACAATGCCGCGCAGCGTGTTGACCACCAGCGTCGCCAGCGCCTCGCCTTCCACATCCTCGGCGATCATCAGCAGCGGCTTGCCGGACTTGGCGACGGCCTCCAGCACCGGCAGCAGGTCGCGGATGTTGGACACCTTCTTGTCGTGCAGCAGGATGAAGGGGTCTTCCAGTTCCGCCGACATGTTGTCCTGGTTGTTGATGAAATACGGCGACAGGTAGCCGCGGTCAAACTGCATGCCTTCAACGACATCCAGTTCGTTCTCCAGCGCGTTGCCCTCTTCAACGGTGATGACGCCCTCCTTGCCCACCTTGTCCATCGCGTCGGCGATGATCTCGCCGATGGAAGGGTCGGAGTTGGCCGAAATGCTGCCGACCTGGGCGATGGCCTTGCGGTCGGAGCACGGCTTTGAAAGGTTCTTCAGCACATCCACCGACGCGCCCATGGCCTTGTCCATGCCGCGCTTCAGGTCCATCGGGTTCATGCCCGCCGCGACCGCCTTCATGCCCTCGCGGATGATGCCCTGCGCCAGCACCGTCGCCGTCGTCGTGCCGTCGCCGGCGACATCGGAGGTCTGCGACGCCACTTCCTTCAGCATCTGCGCGCCCATGTTCTCGAACTTCTCCTTCAGTTCAATCTCCTTGGCCACCGACACGCCGTCCTTGGTAACCGTCGGCGCCCCGAACGACTTCTCAAGCACCACATTCTTGCCCTTCGGCCCTAACGTAACCTTGACGGCGTCGGCGAGAATGTTGACGCCGGCGGTCATGCGCTGGCGGCAGTCGTCGGCAAACCGGATTTCTTTCGCACTCATTGATGGTTTCTCCTGTGTCTTGTTTGTTGTGAACCGTTCAGGACTCAATGACGGCCATGATGTCGTCTTCGCGCATCACCACCAGTTCATCGCCGTCCAGCTTGACTTCGGTGCCGGAATACTTGCCGAACAGCACCGTCTCGCCGACCTTGACGCCAACCGCGCGCACCGCGCCGTCGTCCATGATTCGGCCATCGCCGACCGCCATCACCTCGCCTTTGACGGGTTTTTCGGTGGCGCTGTCCGGGATGACGATGCCGCCCGGGCTGGTTCGTTCCTCTTCCAGGCGTTTGACGACAACCCGGTCGTGCAGGGGTCGAATCTTCATGGATTCCTCCAAAGTTTTTTATTTTTCGTTGATTTGTTTAGAACGGTCTGCGTGTTCCCGGAGCGGAAACCGCCAAACCGCCATCTATAATAGGGACAGCGGGCTGAAAGTCAAGCCCCCGCGTTGCAAGTGGTTGTTCCGGCGCGGTTTTTTGTCACAGGCCCGCGCCGCGCCTTGTCGCGGCGCGTTCGGCCACGCGGAAAATGGCCGCCACTGGTTCAGAAACCTGTGTCAGTATTGCATTTTCGGAACAAGGCTGAAAAGATAGCACCTACCATAACTCAGCAGGAGGACAAACCAATGGAAACAACACAAAAACAATCGGGGGGCGTCCGGACAAGGCCCGGCGTTTCTATCCCCCTGAGCAATGAAATTGCAGCCGTCTTTCTCGGGCGCAGCCTGGCGCATCCGGATACACTGCCGAAAGCCCGGGCCGAGGCCGAGAAGCGCCTGGCTCAATTCGAAAATTTCAATGTGACTTATGCACAGAACACCGCCGACGAACTGAATGTCGTCGTGCCCGACTTTCCGGATTGGGACCACAAGATAGATCAGATAACCGAGGAGCAACTGGCGGAAATCGCCGGTGGTGAACTCTTCGTTACGGTCGGAGTCGTGGGAGCCTTTTTTGCGAAAATCGGTATCATGCTGTCGGTTGGCTCAGGCATACTCGGCACTGGAGCAGCGGGGGCATCAATCGCCTCGGCAAGCGCCATCGCGGCGGGCGTGGCAGCCAGTGCCCTGGTCGTTGGCGCCGGTGTACTGGGGACGTCGGTTGTGGCCACCGGTCTCGGTGTCGGTATCGCCGCCGCAGTGGGCGCTTTTGACGGCAACCAGGCTGTCAGTGTCGGCCACTCCAGTTAAGACCGGCGCGCTTCAACAACCACTCTAAAGGAGGATAGAAACAATGGAAACACAACAAGCAAGCCCCGCAGGGGCGGCCACATCATCGGCGGGCAGGAAGGCCAAGGCGCCGCCGATGATTAATGAAATCGCGGCGGTCGGCATCGGCAAATTCCTGACGGATGCGTCCACCAATGCGGAAAGCAAGGCCAAAATAGAGAATATCCTGGCCCAGTTCAACCGGGTCAGCATCGTCTATCCGCAGAACACGGCGGATGTCGTCCATGTTCCCGTGCCGGACTATAACGGGCTTGAGGAGGCGTCTGCCCGGGCGCGGGAGCTGGCGGACCAGGATCTGGAAGCGGTCTCCGGCGGCGAACTCGGCATTGCACTGTTTTTCGGCACGATTGGCATCGGGGTTGCGACCAGCCTTGGCCTCACCGGCGTTCTGGCCGGCGGCGCCGCGGGTGTTGGTGCCGTCGCAATCGGTGCGACAATCTTCGCCAGTGCCGTCACTATCGGTGTTACCCTCATTGCCGGTGCGACCGCCGCTATCGGTGTCGGTCTCGCCTCCGGGCTGGGCGCCTTTGACGGCCAGGATGTCAATATCGGCCACGCCAGTTAAGACCGGCGCACTCCGACAGCCATCCTGACAAAAGGCCGCGCTCCCCCGCCGGGGACGCGGCCTTCGTTTTGCCCAACCGCCGGCAACGGGCAGCGCCCGCCGCCCGCCGGCGTTCGGCGGCAAGCGTTCTCGCAATGCGCCCGGGTCGGCAACGGGCAGCGCCCGCCACCCGCCGGCGTTCGGCGGCAAGCGTTCTCGCAATGCGCCCGGGTCGGCAACGGGCAGCGCCCGCCGCCGCTCAATCGCGCCTGCGGTATTTGCCCTCAATGATGTCGGGTTTGCTGCCGTCCGGTCTGCGCGGCAGCGGCGGTTCGGGCGGCGGCGGCGGCGCGCTGTCCGCGTCGTCCGGCGCGCCCGCGCCGCGCGCCCAGCGGGCGCGCCTTCGCATCTGCACATGCCACTGCCAGCGCGTCAGCCGCGGCAGCAGGTGGCGAATCAGCCAGCGCCGCGCCGCCGGCAGCAGAAACAGCGCGCCGACAAAATCGCTGAAAAACCCCGGCGAAATCAGCAGCAGGCCGCCAATCACCACAAAACCGCTCTGCAGCAAATCCGGCTGCGGCTGCGGAATGCCCGACATCCCGGCGCGCAGTTGCTGAAAAGCCGCCCGCCCCAGCCGCCGCAGCGCGGCCACGCCACAGGCCCCGGTCGCGACAATCAGCAGCACCGTCCCCACCGCGCCAACCGCGTCGGTAACGATGGCGAACAGTTGAATCTCCACCACCGCCATCCCCAACACAATCAGCCCGAACCCCGCAAGCACTTTCATCACGCTATAATCAGCAAATGAAGCCAAAAAAGCAAGGCGAGCACGCACAGGCGCCGCCGCAGCATAAAATAGCGCCGTTGGAGGAGGTTGCAAAACAATGAACGAAGCACTGACCGCCGTGTTTGAAAAAAGCGAATACGGCTACATCGGCTACATTGAAGAGTTGCCGGGCGCCAACACGCAGGGCAAAACGCTCGCCGAGACGAAACAAAACCTGATTGAAGCAGTCGCGCTCGTGTTGCAGGCCAACCGCGAACTCGCGGAGTGAGGGCTTGGTCATGCCTGCTATTTCCATGTTCCACGGCATTATCATCCGCATGCCCGAAAACCCGCGCACGGATGCGCCGCCGTATTTCACCGCCTCATATACGGATTTCGAGGCGCAGGTTGATATTGAGCGCGCTGAAGTCGTGACCGGCAACCTGCCTGAAAAGCAAACGCATCTGGTCGAAGCCTGGGGCGAGATTTACCGCGATGAATTGATGGCGAACTGGAGACTGATGAAGGAACATGAAGAACCGTTCCGCATTAATCCGCTGAAATGAAAGCGTCCGATTATTTTTTGCCTCACCCCAAGGCGGTGGCGGTGGAATGCCGGCCCGACTACCAACTGGCGGTTGAGTTTGACAATGGCGAGCACGGCGTGTTTGACATGAAGCCGTTTCTTGACAAGGGCGTTTTCAAGGCTTTGCGGGATGAAAATCTGTTTCGCAGCGTGCGCGTTGCGTATGGCACGGTCGCCTGGTATGGCAGGCAATGCAATCTGGATTTGCACCCGGCGCTGATTTATCATGAAAGCGTCAAATCATCCGCGGGCGCGGGCCGCGATGCGCGATGCGCGCGCGGCCAAATCCTGCGGGCAAATATGCAATCCAGTTCACCAGACAGTGAGGGCTTGTCCATGCCGACGATTTCCATTTTCTACGGTATTGCGATTCGGATGTTTTTCGGTTCAAGCGAGCACCCGCCGCCGCATTTTCACGCGCAATATGCCGAACACAAGGCGTGCATTGAAATTAAAACCGGCAAGGTGATAAGCGGCGGTTTGCCGAGGCGGCAGTTGAAGCTGGTGCAGGCGTGGACGGAACTGCACCGAGAAGATTTGTTGGTAAATTGGGAACTGGCAATGAACGGAGAGACACCGCTTCCAATAGCGCCCCTGTGATGACAGGCGGCGAAAAAATGACCGGCGATTTATAATCAGCAAATGAAGCCAAAAAAGCAAGGCGAGCACGCGCAGGCGCCGTCCTGTGATGTGGTGCTGGTGCAGACGACCGTTGGCGAGCGTGCCGAGGCGCGGGCCATCAGTGAGGTGCTGGTTGGCGAGAAACTGTGCGCCTGCGCGCAGGTCAGCGGCCCGGTGTCGTCGCTTTACCGCTGGAAAGGCCGTGTCAACGATGAAAGCGAATACCTGTTGACGGCCAAAACCACGCGCCTGCGCTACGCTGCGCTGCACGACCGCCTGCTGCAAATCCACCCGTACGAACTGCCGGAGATTATCGCGACGGCGGCGGTGGAAGTGAACGCGGCCTACGCCGACTGGGTAAGACAACAATGTGCTTGAAACAAACACTTGCCGGGAACGGCATTGCGGCGGCAGCGTGGCGGCCCGGCCAGCGTTTTCGCGCCGCGCTGTTGCTGGCGTGTTTCTGGCCGGCGGCGGTTTTCGCGCAACTGCCGTTGTGGCAGCCGGACGACGACGAGGAGTTTCTGCCGCCCGACCAGGCCTTTGTGCTGACGATGGCGCGCGGCGACGGCGACCACTTCATCGCCCAGTGGCGCATCGCCGACGGCTATTACATGTACCGCGACAAGACCGCGCTGGCGGTGGACGGCGCGCCCGTCGCGCTTGACAGGCCGCGCGGCGAGATGATCAACGACCCCAATTTCGGCGACACCGAGATTTACCGCCACCAGGCCGCCGTGCATTTCAGGACGCAGGCCGAAACCGGTGAACTGACTTACCAGGGCTGCGCCGACGCCGGCCTGTGCTACCCGCCCATCACCCGCCAGGTGCGCTTTGACGCCATCGCCGCCGCCGCTGCCGCGCCGCCCAACGCCGGTGCACCGCCCAACGCCGCCACACCGCCCGCAACCGCCGCCGCCGCCGCCACCCCGCGCCAATCCGAGCAGGACCAACTCGCCGACTACCTCGCCGATGCGCGCCTCGGCATCGCCGTGCTGGTGTTCTTCGGCCTCGGCCTGCTGCTTGCGTTGACGCCGTGCGTGCTGCCGATGGTGCCGATTCTGTTTTCCGTCATCACAACGCCCGGCGGCGGCACCGTTTCAACGCGCAAGGCGTTCGCGTTGTCGTCGGTGTATGTGTTGGCGATGGCGCTCACTTACAGCGGCGCCGGCGTCGCCGTGGCGCTTTCCGGGCACAACTTTCAACTGTGGTTCCAGCGCCCCGCCGTCATCGTCTCGTTCGCGGCGGTTTTCGTGCTGCTGGCGCTGGCGATGTTCGGCGTCTGGAAACTGCAACTGCCGTCGGCGCTGCAAACCCGGCTGTCCGGCGTCGGCGAGAAGCGGCGCGGGCGGCTGGCGGGCGCGGCGGTGATGGGCGTGCTGGCGGCGCTGGTCGCCAGCCCGTGCGTAACGCCGCCGCTGATTGGCGCGCTGCTGTTCGTCGCCCGCACCGGCGACGCCGCCACCGGCGGCCTCGCGCTGTTCAGCCTCGCGCTCGGCATGGGCGCGCCGCTGCTGGCCATCGGCACATCGCTCGGAAAACTGGTGCCGAAGCCGGGGCCGTTCCTGAATGTGGTGCAGATGCTGTTCGGTTTCATTCTGCTTGGCTTTGCAATCTGGCTGCTCGACCGCGTCGTGCTCGGGCATGTCACGATGCTGCTGGCGGGCGCGCTGATTGGCGCGCTGTGCATCGTGCTGTTCCGCATCGTGCGCGGCGCCGGCGTGTGGCCGCTGGCGGCGCGCGCGCTGAACTCGCTGGTGCTGGCCTACGCGGTGCTGCTTGCGGCCAACGCCTCGGTCGGCGGCGAGAACTGGCTGCGGCCCTGGCATTTCGAGGCGCGCCAGGCCGCGCACGCCAGCGCGCTGCCGTTTGAGCGCCACCGCTCGCTCGGCGACATTCAGCACGGCATCCGCGCCGCCGCCGACCGCCAACAGTGGACGATGCTGGTGTTTTACGCCGACTGGTGCGTGTCGTGCAAGGAACTGGAGGCGTTCACCTTCAGCGACGCCGAAGTGCAGCGCCTGCTGGCCGACGCCGCGCTGCTTGAAGCCGATGTAACCGAATCCGACGGCAACAGCCGCGAGTTGCTGGGCCGGTTTTCGCTCTACGGGCCGCCGGCGATTCTGTTCTTTGATTCCGCCGCGCGCGAGGTGGAGTGGGCGCGCATCGTCGGCTTTGTCGGCGCCGACGATTTCGCCGAGCACCTCGGCAAGGTGTTCGGTTACGGCAGCGCCTCAACGCGCTGAATCCATCCGGCCCGGCATCGGAGCCGCAGGGCAGCCCCTTTCAAGTTACGGCAGCGCTTCAACGCGCCAAGTCAATTCAGCCGGGCATCGGAGCCGCAGGGCGGCCCCTTTCAAGTTACAGCAGCGCTTCAACGCGCTCAATCAATTCGGCCTTTGACAATTCGCCGGCCTTGGCAAAGCGGATAACGCCGCCGCGGTCCACCAGCACGCTGTAAGGCAGGCCGCCGGTGCGGTTGCCGAGCGCGCGGCCCAACTGGACGGCATCGTTGAAGCCGATCAGTTGCGGGTAGCGCACATCCGGCAGGTTGGCCAGAAACTTGCGGATGTTCTCCTCGTCGTCAATCGCGATGCCGACCACCTCAAAGCCGTCTTCGCGGTAGAACTCGCGCACCTCGCTGAACTCCGGAATCTCGCGCCGGCACGGCGGGCACCACGCCGCCCAGAAGTTGAACAGCACCACCTGCCCGTCCCAGGTGGACAGCGGCGTCATCCGGTTGTCGAGGTCGCGCAACTGGAAGTCCGGGCGCGCCATGCCGACCGGCGGCGCCGCCGAACCGGCGCCCGCGCCGGGCGCGCCGCCCAGGTGCTGCTGGAAATACCAGGCCGAAAAAGCGCCGATGGCGGCGGCCAGCACCGCCGTCATCAGCAGAAACTTGTTGCGCATCACGCCATCATAGCACCGGCGGTGTTTTCCGTGTTGCGCCGGACGATGTTGCGTTGCTGATGAAAACCGGGGAAACAGCGCCGCGCGCTGTTTTCGGCGCTGCGCCGAAGCGCGGCGGGGCGCTTTGCGGCGCTGTCATGGCCTGTTTTGTGCTATTCTTGATCGCCTTTGCTGACGGAGAATGTGTTGTGCCATTGACTGCTTGCCGCCCGCTTGCGGGCGTAATGAAACGCCTTGCCGCCGCCGCGCTGACGCTGGCGCTTGGCGTGGCCGCGACAGCGGCTTCGGCGCAGCCCATCTCACTTGGCACCGCCGCCAACTTTGGCGAAGGCGGGTCTGCCGGCATTGTTGTTCGTAATGACAACCCCATCGCCGGTGTCATCACCGTAACCTTCAGAGTCACATTCACCGGCGGTCCCCCCGAAGAAGACCCCGGCACCCTCGTGCGCCCCAGCGGCGGCACCCGGCTCAGCGCCTTCAGCGGCGGCGTGGCCACCGGCACCGACACCATCGGCAGCGGCCACCTCTCTGGCAACATACAATTCTTCATTGAAGATGTGGATCACCTCCCGAACGGCACAACGCGCGTTTTCACCATTACTCTGCTCTCCGCCATGGCCGGCGGCGACGAGATCGCTCTTCATTCTGACCCGGCCCTCCTCAGCAGGAGCATCACCATCACCTTCAGCTCCACCGAACGCAGATTCTCCGTCTCGCTGGCGCCCGCCGGCGCTTCCGTCAATGTGGACCGCGACAGCACCGCCCCCGGCCTGCAAGTGGACGAGGACTTCGGCACCAGCGCCCACCAGGTCATCACCTTCCGCGTCACGCTGGCCAATGTCGAGGGCGGCAGAGATGTGTTTGACAACGATAGAGCCAGCGTGAACTGGGCCGCCACGGTAACCGGCGCCGGCGCCTCCGGCGCCAACGGCAGCGACGAACTCACCGGCGTCAGAAGCGGCACCCTCAACTTCAGGCGCGACGACGACAACGACAGCGCTGACAACTATGAAGAGCCGCAGGATGTGGAAGTCCGGGTCGCCCACGACACCATCAACGAAGCCGCGCAAACCGTCGTCTTCACGCTGACCTGCTCCGGCGGCAACTGCGGCGGCGGCGGCACGGGCACCGGCATCGGCACGGGCACCGCCACCGCCGGCATCCTCGCCAGCGACCCGCTGACCGTTTCCATCGGCGGCGACCAGACGGGCAACGAGGGCAACACCGGCGATGGCAACACACAGTCCGACCGCGACGCCCGCCGCATAAGACTCACTGTCACCGCCGCCGGCGCCACCGCCTCGGACCGGGACTCCGTTGAGATTCCGTTCACCATCGGCGGCACCGCCGCCGACGCCACCGACTACCCCGCCTCCGCGCTGCAATTCCCCACCGGCGGCGACTACTACACGCTGCGGCCCGCAAGCGGCGGCGCGCGCGTTGTCTCCATTGACTTGCGCTCCAGCCGCGCGATGGCGGGCGTTGACGCCTTTGCCGACATTGATGTGGTTCCCCAACTGGACGACCTCAACGAGGCGGATGAGACGGTCGTCATCACGCTGTCCGCGCCCGGCGCGTCGGGGTATGCAACGCAGGGCGGCAGCCCCGCCGGTGCAATCCTGCTCACCGGCACCGCTTCCAGCCGCAGCGCCACGGCCACAATCAACGACGACGATGGCATCACCGTCGGCATCGCCCGCCGCGCCGGTCAGACCGGCGCCGTCGCCGAAGGCAACCGCGCCGAATTCACCGTGTCGCTCGCCCTTGCCAGAGACAGCGCCACCGCCGCCACCGCCGCCGCCGACATCTGCGTCACCTTCGCCACCGCGATTGCCACCCAGCGCAACCCCGCCGGCAGCGCCAACACCGTCGCCAACGCCGATGTGGAAGTGCGCGACTGCGCCGGCAATGTCGTTGCCACCGACGCCGGGGGCGCGGCCAACAACGGCGGCGTCCTGATTCCCGCCGGCCAGTCCGAGGCCACGCTGAGCATTCTGGCGCGTTACGACGACATTGACGAAGGCGCGACGGACGAGGAACTGACGGTAACCATCACCGCCGCCGCGCACCAGCCGGCGCTGACCGGCGCCGTCGCCCCGGTCATCACCGCGAGCCTGGACGATGTGTCGGTGAACATTGAAAATGTCAACGAAGACACCGTGCCGCCGGGCTTTTTGCAGCAGGGCGGCCAGCCCGGCTGGAGCGGCGGCCAGCAGGTGCTGTGGGTCAGGATGGACGAGGACTTCAAGGTGCTGCCGCACCCGTCGGGCGCCAACGGCGCGACAGTGGGCACCGCCACGCCGAGTCTGGCAACGCCGAACGCGCTGCCCGCGCGCGACTTCAGCGTCGTTGAGAACCACGGCAATCCGTCGTCGGCGACGATAGCGGTGAGCGGCGTGACGCCGTTCGCAGGCGTGCGCGCGCTGAGGCTGGAGTTGCAGCGCGCCATCGCCGCCGATGCCGCCAATGTGAATGTCATCTACGAACGCTCGGCGGGCGGCGCCAACGCGATATACGACACCGCGGTGGAAGACGGCGTGGCGCGCAACAACATGCGAAACGCGACGACCTTCACGATGACCGGCCCGCTGACGCCTGCCGCCACCGCCGACTTTGACACCGACGGCATCCCGGACGCGGTGGAGGCCGGCATCCGCGGCGCCGCGGGCAACCCGTTTGTGGCGGTTACCGGCGCGCAGCAGCCGGCGTTTGACATCAGCCGCACAACGCCGACGACAAGCACCGTCGCCTATTCCGGCATCCGCGAACACGGCGTGCGCGCGCATTTGGGCGTTTCAAGCGCGGAGACGGCAACGCGGACGGCGGCGCAAACCATCACCGCGTATTACCGCAGCGACACCTTCGGCTACGACGGCGCCTACCGCTGCGCCACCGGCCAATTCCCGGCGAACTACAACGCGCCGCTGTCGCAGGGCGGCTGCGCGCCGGTGGATTGGGGCGACATTGTGCCGGGCGTGGATCACACAATCGCATGGTTTGCGAGGTCGGCGGACGGCGTCTGGGCGGTGAACATGAACACAACCAGCAAACTGCCGGAGCAGGCCATCCGCCGGATACCGGAGTTGAACATGGCGTCACAGGCGCTGTTCACGACGGGCGCGCCGGTGGTTGTGCGTGCCTTCTTTGACGACGACCCCGCCGCCGGCTTGACGCTTGCGCTGTCAAGAACGCCGGACGAAACCGGCGAAACAACGATGTTCACGGGCGGCGGCGCAGGCCGCACGCTGGCGGCGACGGACACCTCGCCGGTGTCGGCATTGTGGGCAATCACCGGCCTGACGGAATCGGGCGGCGCATCGCGTCTTTATCGCCCGGCCACGCCGACCGCCGGTTTCACCCCGAACTACCCGGCAACCACCGACCACTCGCTCGGCCTCGCGCGCCAAACGCGCGTTGTCAACACCGGCGGCGCGCCGGTGCCGCCGGTGCTGGGGCGGGCGGCTTTGTTTGACCAGGACAGGCAAACCCAGCTCTCCGTGGTCGTCGAGGACACGGCGAATGCAGCCTTCATCGTGTCCCACCAACTGGATATTCCGATAAAGAACTACGCCGACATCGGCGCGGGCAACTCAACAGCCAGCGCCAGCGATGCCGGCGGCGTGCTGGATATCACATCGGGAGAACTGATGGCCGCAGGCGACGAGGGCGTTTACCGGATCAACTTTGTCGTGATGGCCAATGTCCGGGCGATGACGGACACGGCGGTGATTCAGGTTTCTGTGACGGGCGTCGGTGGCGGCGAGACAACGGCGGAATACCGCTACCCGGTTGTGGAAGCGAGTCATGGCCTGGTGGAGTCCAACGAAGGGGACAGCGACAGGGATGGCATCGTGGACCTCATTGATTCCTATGACGACAGCGCCCACCTGCCGGTGGCGGTGGACGAGACGGCGGGCGCGGGCGCAAGCGCATGGCAGCACATCCGCCCGGTGCTGCCGGTTCACAATCTGCGCCTTGGCGAGGCGACGGTGCGCAGGCTTGTGGATGAAGTGGGCACTTCCACTCCGCTCTACGCGGCTTTCTCGGCATCGTCAGTGCCCGCAGACGGAAGTGTTGCGGTGGTGTATGACTTTGAGATTGCCGGCGTGGATTACGCGGAAGTGTCGGCGGATGCGCGCACCGGCGGCACGGCGGGCGTGATTATTCCGCTGCCGGAAAGCCTCGCGGGCAGGGGCGCAAGCCTTGTGAAGCACCCGTCCGGCAGGGCGTTCAGCGTAGAAGGCGGCAACGACTACGGCTTTGCGCCGCTGCAACAGGACGGCGCGTGCCCCGACGACACAATGACGGCAGGCAGCCCGTACCGCGAAGGCGAAACGCTGCGCCGCGCCAAACGCGGCGATGACGCCTGCCTGGTGGTTTATATCGTGGACGGCGGCGCCAACGACGAAGACGGCCTGGCCAACGGCATCATCAAGGACCCGCTCGGCGTTCGCGCCGGCAACGCCGTCGGCGGCGGCGGCGCCATCGGCGGCGTCGCCGGCAGCAGCAGCGGCACTTTCGGCCCCGTCACGCTGGCGCTGCTGACGGCGCTGACTGTGCTGCTACTGTCAGCGTCGCGGCTGCGCCGCCGCCGTCGCCGCACGGCCTGAATCTCGCACCGCGCCCGGCCCGTCACGCTGCCGGTGCTGGCGATGCCCGCCGCGCTGTTATTGCGGTTGGCGCTGCGACTGCGCGCCGCATATCCCGACCGCGCCTCCGCCGCCCGCCCGCCGCGCCCCCGCCAGCCCCCTCCGCCCTGCCCTGACAGCATTTCCCGTCACTTGCGGAAACCGCTCTTTTGATGTATCTTTCTCGACAATTGCGCGAGAAGGGCGCAAGATCGCAACAATTGCCGACAACAGGCTGACAACAAACCAACAACAACCATGCGAAAACTGCTGCTAATCAACGGCCCCAACCTGAATTTGCTGGGGCGGCGCGAGCCTGAAATCTACGGCACGCTGACGCTGGACGACATTGTCGCCGGCGCCACCGCAGTCGCCAGAAAAAACGACGCCGAATTGTCGCACCTCCAGTCCAACAGCGAGAGCGAAATCGTTGAGCGCATTCAGCAAACGATGAACGACGGCACCCAGTTTCTGATTATCAACCCGGGCGCGTTCACGCACACCAGCGTCGCAATGCGCGACGCGCTGCTGGCCGTTTCCATGCCGTTCATTGAAGTCCACCTGTCCAATGTGTACTCGCGCGAGGAGTTTCGCAGGCGCTCCTACCTGTCCGACATCGCCATCGCCGTCATCTCCGGCGCCGGCGCAAAAGGCTACGAACTGGCGGTGTTGGCCGCCCTCGACCAACTCGGGAGGGGATGATGGACATTCGCAAGGTCAAGAAACTGATTGAATTGCTGGAGGAGTCCGGCGTCGCCGAGATTGAGATCAAGGAAGGCGAGGAGTCGGTGCGTATCAGCCGCGCGAGCAGCGCCGCGCAGGCGGCGCCGGCGTTTGTGCAGCCGGTGGCGGCGGCGCCGGTGGCGGCGGCGCCGGCACAGGCCGCGCCCGCGCCCGAAGCGCCGCCGGCGGACGAACCCGCCGCCGAGCCGGGGCACGCCGTTGAATCGCCGATGGTCGGCACCTTCTACCGCGCGCCGTCGCCCGACGCCGACCCGTTCATTGAGGAAGGCGCGACGGTGGCGGCGGGCGACACGCTGTGCATCATCGAGGCGATGAAAATGATGAACCGCATCGAGGCGCCGGTCGCCGGCGTCGTGAAGAAAATACTGGCCGCCGACGGCGACCCCGTTGAGTTCGGCCAGCGGCTGGTTGTGATTGACGCCTGACGGGCCGCAGAGTGCTCGACAAAGTTGTCATCGCCAACCGCGGGGAAATCGCGCTGCGGATTCTGCGCGCGTGCCGCGAACTCGGCATCAAGACCGTCGCCGTCTATTCGCAGGCCGACATTGACCTGATGCATGTCAAACTGGCCGACGAGTCGGTCTGCATCGGCCCGCCGGAACCGGCCAAAAGTTACCTGAACATCCCGGCCATCCTCAGCGCCGCCGAGGTCACCGACGCCGTCGCGATACATCCGGGCTACGGCTTTCTGTCCGAAAGCGCCGACTTCGCCGAGCAGGTTGAATCAAGCGGCTTTGTCTTCATCGGCCCGTCCGCCGACGCCATCCGCCTGATGGGCGACAAGGTCTCGGCCAAGCGGGCGATGCACAAGGCCGGTGTTCCGTGCGTGCCGGGGCCGGACAAGGTGCTCGGCGACAACGCCGACAAAAACCTCGCGCTGGCGCGCGAAATCGGCTACCCGGTGATCCTGAAGGCCGCCGCCGGCGGCGGCGGGCGCGGCATGCGCGTGATTCACGCCGAGGGCGCGCTGCTGAACGCCATTCAACTGGTGCGAACCGAGGCCAAGGCCGCCTTCGGCGACGGCGGCATCTACATGGAGAAGTTTCTGGAAAAGCCGCGCCATGTTGAATTCCAGGTGCTGGCCGACGGCCACGGCGATGTCATTCATCTCGGCGAGCGCGACTGTTCAATGCAGCGCAAGCACCAGAAAGTCGTGGAAGAGGCGCCGGCGCCGGGCATCACCGACGAACAGCGCCGCGACATGGGCGACAAGGTGTGCGAGGCGTGCCGCCAGATCGGCTACCGCGGCGTCGGCACTTTTGAGTTTCTCTACGACGAGGGCTGTTTCTATTTCATTGAAATGAACACGCGCGTGCAGGTGGAACACCCGGTTACCGAGATGGTGACCGGCGTGGACATCGTCCACCAGCAGATGCGCGTCGCGGCGGGCGAGAAACTCGGCCTGCGCCAGCAGGACATCCGCCTCAACGGCCACGCCATTGAATGCCGCATCAACGCCGAGAACCCGAAGAATTTCCACCCGTCGCCCGGCGCCATTGAACGCTCGCACTTCCCCGGCGGCCCCGGCATCCGCGTGGACTCGCACCTCTACGACGGCTACCGCGTGCCGCCGTTCTACGATTCGCTGATAGGCAAGTTGATCGCGCACGGCGCCGACCGCAACAGCGCGATGAAGAGAATGCAAAACGCGCTCGACGAGATTTTCATCACCGGCATTGACACCAACCTTGCGCTGCACCGCCAGATTATTGACGACTCCGCGTTCGCCGCCGGCGGCCTTGACATTCACTACCTTGAAAGAAAACACCCGCATTACAACCTGTGACAGCGGTTTGCGCCGCGCATGCCTTGCGGTAGAATAGGCCGCACCGCCGGCGGGCGGGCAAGGCGGGCCGCCGATGAAAAAGTCTGAATTCAGGATACATGCGAGCGATGTCAACGCCGCGATTGTCGCGCGCAACCGGCGCGCGCTCGTGCGCCGCCCCGGTTTTGTGTCGTGGCTCGCGCTCGCCGTGTTCGCGGTGCTGGCGGCGGGCAGCGCGTTTGTCGCGCTGGAACTGCCGGTGCAAATCCCCGACACCCCCTCAACGCCGCTGCTGCGCCAGGTGTGCGCGCGCGTGGATTGCGGCTTTCCGTCCGAATCGCCGTCCATCGTGCTGGAGGACATGCGCCTGTCGGATGTCGTGATGCGCGCCGCCGCGCAGCCCGGCGCGCTGGCGTTCAACGCCGTCATCGTCAACACCGCGGGCCGCGCGCAGCCGTGGCCGGCGCTGGTGTTTCAACTGTTTGACGGCGCCGGGCGGTTTCTGGAAAAGCGCCGCCTGGAAGGCGCCGACTACGCGAGCCGCGACGCCCTGCCGGCGAACGCGCCGCTTGCCGTCGCCATCACGCTCGACAAGGTGCCGCCGGAAGCGGTGCAGTACTCGGTAACGCCGACGCCGTCCGCACGGCGGCGGTAAGGAAGGCGGCGGTGAAGAAGGGCGCCGGCGCTACCGCGCTTCCAGCGCAATCAGGTAGTCCAGCACATCAATGAACTGCGCGTAACTGGTGACGGTGCTCGGCGACACCAGATACTTGCCGTTGACAACAAACGACGGCACGCTTTTCAGCCCGTAGGCGCGCACGGCCTTGTCGGCCTTGCCGACTTTCGTGTCCACCAGAAACGAGCGCCAGGCGCTCTGAAACTTGTCCGCCGCAATGCCGTGGCCTTCAAAAAAGCGGGCGATGGAGGCGGCGTCGGTCAGCCTCAGTTTGCGCTTGTGCAGCGCGTCAAAGAACACCGCGTGCAGTTCATCCAGTTTCTTCATTTCCTGCAGCACATAATAGACGCGCGCGTGGGTCGCCCACAATTCGTTGAAGGTGGCCGGCGTGCGGATGAATTCGGCGCTTTCCGGCACCTGCCAGTTGTCAAGATACGGCTCCAGCACATAGCAGTGCGGGCAGCCGTACCAGAAAAACTCGCGCACTTCCACCTTGTCGCCGGTCTCGGTCGGCTGCGGCTGCTCAAGGCGCTGGTAATGCTGCCCCTCAATAAAGTCCTGTGCAAACGCCGCCGGCGCCGCCAGTGCAAACAACATCGCGCACGCCGCTTTCATCCATGCGGCAACGAGGCCGTCGCACACCGCCCTGCCGTTCGCCGCAAACGCCATCGTCCGCGCCTTCATCAGTGCAGCCCCTGAATATACGAAGCCACCGCCTCAATCTCCTCGTCGCTGAGCGCGGCGGAAACGCTGTTCATGATCTCAACGCCCGGGTAACTGTACGCGCCGTCGCGGTAGTTGCGAAGGCGGTTGGCGGTGTAAAGCGCGTGCTGGTGCGACAGTTTCGGAAACACCGCCGCCGGGTTGCCGTTGCCGCGCGG
Organism: Gammaproteobacteria bacterium; assembly: GCA_028817225.1. Lineage (NCBI taxonomy): Bacteria > Pseudomonadati > Pseudomonadota > Gammaproteobacteria > Gammaproteobacteria bacterium. Next base: position 24,824 of record JAPPQC010000041.1, read on the forward strand.
GCCGTGGCAGGCGATGCACGCGGCGACGCCCGATTCGGGGTTGCCGCCCTGATAGATTTTTCGCCCGGTCTCAACCAGGTCCTTGTCGGCGGCGCCGGGCGAGACCTTCATGGATTCATAAAAGGCGGCGAGGTCGTGCAGGTCGGCGTCGGACATGCCGGTTACCAGCGGGTTCATCAGCGGATTGACGCGCTGGCCGTCGCGGAAGAACTGCAAGTGCCGGTAAATGTATTGCGCCGACTGCCCGGCAATCTTCGGCCATTCGGGGTTGGTGCTGTTGCCGTCGGCGCCGTGGCAGGCGACGCAGACCTGCGCCTTCTGCTGGCCGCGCGCGGCGTCCCCCTGCGCCCACGCAAGGCCGCAGGCCAGCAGCCACAAAAGGATGGTTGTCGCCAAAAACCGCATGTTGTCTGTCTTTATAAAGCCGGGTTCCGGTTGGAAGACGCGGGGCCGCACCCCGCGCCCGGCCATTCTACGGCCAGACGGCGGCAAATTCAAGCCAAACGCGGCCAGCCGGGCGGCGCGGCGGGGAAGGGCGGGCGGGTTACAGGAATTTAATCAGGGCGACAACCAGCGTGGCGAAAGTGCCCTGCGAAATAAACATCCATTTCAGGAGTTCCGAACGCAACTCGTGAATCGCCAGGTGCAGGTCGTGTATGTCGGCCTTGGTGGCAAGGTCGTCTGAAACCGGAATGGCCTCGGCGATGCGGACGGCGTGCTCTTCAGCCATGCCCGAATCCCGCAATGCGGTGAAAATTTCTGTGTGCATTATTTTTCTGCGCGTCATGGTTGTCTGCAAAAGTAACTGCGACGGAATGCATATTGGGGATTGGTTTTGTGCGTGTCAAGGGGTTGAAAAGGCGCCATTCGGCGGAAAAAATTGTAAGTGTGTGAGTTGGCAATAAAATGTTGCCGACGAACGGAAAAAACTTTCCGACGAACGGTCAACAGTTGTTATCCATGGCGCCATTCGCGCGTTGCCGCGGCGGGCGGCGGGCGGGCCGCCCACGCGATTTGGCCGTGCTTAACTGGCGAGGTTGACGCTGACAGACTGGCTGCTGTCGAAAGCGCCGACGCCGGCGGCGATGCCGACGCCGATGCCGGCGGCGACGCCGGCGGCCATCACAGTGGCCATCACCGGCACGGCGGCCATCATCGTAACGACAAAGACCCCCCCGGCAACGGCGCCGAGAGAAACCCCGGTGACTGCGCCGGTCAGCCCCGCCGCGCCCACCGACACCGAGAAGCCGAGGCCCGCCGCCAGGCCGATTTTGCCGATGGCGATGGCGATGGCCGAGGTGAGCACAATCGCAACTTCACCTCCCGCCAGCTGCCGCAGGTCCTGGTCGGGCAACTGCCGCACCTCTTTCATTGCCTCGTCAAATCCGTCGTAGCACGGCAGCGGGATGTGGAGTTCATCGGCGGTATTCTGCTTGTACACGACATCAAAGCGCTCAAACGCATCCATCTGCCTCCGGACGGCGGCCTGTGCCCGGCTGAGTTCCTCGCCGCCCTCCCGGCAGGTCAAAACCCTGCCAATCAGGATGGACGAGATTTCATTGCACAAGGGCAGGGAGATGCCGGCTTTGGAGCGCGCCTTCACCCCTTCCCTTTCCTGCGGGGTTTGTTGAAGCGATTGTGTTTCCATTGATGGTTCCTCCTCCGCAAAAATTGCGATTGTTCCCATGCCCGCCATTTCGGGCAGAGAGGCCGATGCCTGCTGTTACATTACACCACAAACCCCGAAAAGAGGGCAATGACAAAGGTTTCTGAACGCCATCAAGCACAATAAAAAAGGCCGCGCCACCAGCGGGCGGCGGCGGCCTTTGCGTGTGTGTTCCGCGCTCTGTGGTTGGCGCGTGGCGGCCTTAACCGGCGTGGCCGATTTTCCCTGAAGTTGGCTTACGAACCGTGGGCCACATTGACGGACTGGCTGCCGTCAAAAGCGCCCACTGCGGCAGCGATACCGACACCGACACCGGCAGCCACACCCACCGCCCCTATAACCTGGGCGGCAACCACAGCGCCCGCGATACACCAGCCCGCCACAATGGTGCCGAGGGTGGTCACAGTACCCGCACCGCCCCAGAGGGCGCCGATGCCGCAAATGACGGCGATTTTCGCCATCGCAAATGTTACCGATGTGGTGCAGATGACAAAAAACTCTCCGCCGGCGATTTGTTCCAGTTCTGCCTCGGTTATTTTTTCCATCTCACAGTCCAGGTCCGGAAATTCCGGCACACAGATGTTCAGCGTGTCGGCGGTGTTCTGTACATAAGCCACCTTGAAGGAATCGAATTTATCTACGACTTCAGCCGTGCGCTTCTTAATCTCGGCACGGGCTTCCGGCGTTGTGTCCGGGTGTGTCAGGGTCTGCCCGAGCAGGACGGCTACGATTTCATTGGTCAGGGGAAGAGAGACACGCGCCACCGTCTTAAGCGCGATGCCGCTCACTTCCGTCTGCCCCGGAGGGCTGTTCATCGTTTGTGCGTCCATTTTTTGCCTCCTCAATAAGGTCAATATTCTCGCGGCGACTACCAGGCGGGGTGGCCCGTAACCGGAATGCCATCATACTACACCACAGCGAACGGCCAAAGGTCAAGCATGACAAAGGTTTCTGAACGCCCCGGGCGCAGGGGCGGTAACGGGCAAAAACAGCGGAAACAAGCCATTGCGCCATGCACACCCCCGCTCCCGGCGGATTGGCCGCCAAACCGGGGCGGTTGCCCTGCGGCGGTGGATGGCCGGCGGTTGCAGACGGCGGCAAACGGGTGCGATGCGCCGTCGCCGGCGCGCCTGTCCGTTCAGAAACCTTTGTCAACGGGCAAAAAACTTGACAGGGGGGAATGCGGGGGTAATCTGAATTACGACATTCCGATTAACCCGATTAACACAGGAGTTCACGATGGAAACAAAACAACAACTGCCCATGACGATGGAAATCGCTTCGGTGCTTTGTGCAAAGAGATGCTCCGAAGACAAGGCGTGGGCGCAAAAAGTCGAGTCAAATCCGGCCCAGGCGTTTGGCCCGGATTTTGACGCGAAAAACAGGATTGTTACGGTGAAAAACACCGCCGGCTCGCTGAACATCTGCGTGCCGGATTACAAGATGCTGAACGACGGCACGCTTGAACAGCTGGCAGACAAGCAGATGGCAGATGTCTCGGGCGGGCTTCTCTTTCTCGTCATACCCGCCATTCTCGCCGCAGCCCTCTCCGTACCGGCAGCGATTGCCGGCGGCGTCGCCGGCCACTACGCCGGTAATGACTGAAAAAGAAGGCCGCGTCCCCGCCGGGAGCGCGGCCTTTGAGCGGGGGCGTTTGGGCGGCCCCGCAATCAGCGCACCAGGGCCTGACTGGCGAGGCTGACACCAACAGGGCTACCGGCGGCGCCGAAAGCGCCGATGTCCGCAACAATGCCGGCGCCGACGCCGACGCGCCGCGACACCGCAACGCGCCACAACGCGCGAATGACGCCATGGATAACAACCATTGACCGTTCGTCGGAAAGTTTTTTCCGTTCGTCGGCAACATTCCCTTGTTATCTCACACACTTGCAATTTTTTCCGCCGAATGGCGCCTTTTCAATCCCTTGACACGCACAAAACCAATCCCCAATATGCATTCCGTCGCAGTTACTTTTGCAGACAACCATGACGCGCAGAAAAACAATGCTCACAGAAAGTCAGAACCTTGCGCAGGCGGGCATGCCGCCCGCCCAGGCCGAGGCTGTCGCAAAGGCCATCCACAACCTGGTTAATCCCCTCGCCCGGAAGGTGGAGGCCGGCACGGCGCTGCACCCGGAAGCCCTGAAAGAATTGCGCGGCGACATGGGCAAGCTGGGCGACAGATTGCAGGACAACATAGACAAGCTGGGTGACCGGCTGCAGGACAACATAGACAAGCAGGGCGACCGGTTGCAGGACAACATAGACCGGCAGGGCGAACGCATAGACAAGCTGGCCGACAGCATAGAGAAGCAGGGCGACAGATTGCAGGGCAATATAAACAGGCAGGGCGAGAGCATAGACAAGCTGGCCGACAGCATAGACAAGCAAGGCGACAGATTGCAGGGCAATATAGACCGGCTGGCCGAGAGCATGAGTGAAGCGAATAAGGAATTGCAGGGCAATATAAACCGGCAGGGCGAGAGCATAGACAAGCTGGCTGACAGCATAGACAAGCAGGGTGACAGATTGCAGGGCAATATAGACCGGCTGGCCGAGAGCATGAGTGAAGCGAATAAGGAATTGCAGGACAACATAGACCGGCAGGGCGACCGCATAGACAAGCAGGGCGACAGATTGCAGGGCAATATAGACCGGCTGGCCGAGAGCATGAGTAAAGCGAATAAGGAATTGCAGGGCAATATAAACCGGCAGGGCGAGAGCATGAGTGAGGCGAATAAAGAACTGCAGGGCAATATAGGCAAGCTGGTTGAGAGCATGCACAAGGCGCATATTGAGCAGATTGCCGCGACGAACGATTCGCACAAAGAAGTCGTGAGCAAGATAAACGGCCTGAACGCTGAATTGGCGGAAACCAAAGGAGAGTTCAGAGGCTCAAAATGGGTTTTGGCGGGAATTTTGGTGGCCGTGGCCGGCGCCGCGGCCAAATACATATTTTTCCAGGCCTGGTGAGTGCCGGGCGGCAGTCGCACCGGTTGAAAGGGCCGCCTTCGGGCGGCCTTTTTTATTGGCCGGGACCGTTCGTCGGCCAAACGGGCGCGTTGGTCGGGCGCGGTGTGTGGGCGCCGGTGTTCTGCGCTGTAATCCGGCGATGGAAAAGTGTTTGTTCCGGTTTGGCTTGCGGCGTTTCCGCGCTGCGGCGTTGCGGTGTTGTGTGCGGTGTTCACACCCGGCGTCATCGCCGGTTTCTGTGTCGCGCGTTGCGGCGTTGCGTCGTTGTGTTCGGCGTTCATCGGCGGGCGGGTTTACGCTGCTGGAATTGCTGCTGGTGTTGTCGCTGGCGGCGGTGTTTGTTACCGCGGTCGCCGGGTTTCAGGCCGACTGGAAACGGCGGCATCAACTGGACGAGCGGGTCGGGGCGCTGGCCGCCGCGGTTCGGTTCGCCCGCAGTTACGCGATGGTGTCGGGCGCGCGCACCGTCGTCTGCAAGAGCGCCGACGGCGCCGCCTGCGGCGGCGACGGCTACGAGGGCGGCTGGCTGATTTTCGCCGAGAACGCGGCGACGAAGAACGGCAAACCCGACACCGGCGAACGCCGCCTGCGCGCCCGCCGCAATGCGCGCGCCGCAGGTGTCACCATCCGCTCCAACACCTTTGTCAATTACATCGCCTACGACGCGCGCGGGCGCTCCAACCGCGCCGGGCGCTTTGTCGCCTGCACCGACGGCGCCGTGCGCGGCGCAAAGGCGCTGGTCATCAGCCGCACCGGACGCCTGCGCTTCGCCGCCGACAGCGACGGCGACGGCATTATTGAGGTCGGCAATGACAACATTGAAAACTGCCTGCTGTGACGCCCGCCGCGCCCGCCGTGCGTCGCGTGCGTCCGGAGTTGCGCGCTGCGGCGGTTACGGCATGATGGAACTGCTGGTCGCGCTGGCGCTGGCGGGCGCCGGTCTGTTCGGTTTCGCGCAAATGCAATACCAGGCGCTGCTGGTCGGGCGCGAGCAGACGGCGCGCCTGCACGGCCTGATGCTGTTTGATGAAATCGCCGCCCACCTGCGCGCCGCAGGCGCCGCCACCGGCAGCGTCAGCGATTACGCCGCCGACTACGACGACACCGCGCAAAGCACGCCCGACTGCCGCGCCGCCGCCTGCACCGAAGCGGCGTTCGCGCGGTTTCAGGTGGCGCAGTGGAAATGCCGCGCCGCCGGCGCCTCGTGCGGCAACCCGGGCGCGCGGTTGTCGTCGCAACTGATGATAAAAATCAACGGCGGCGCTTTCACACTGCGCCTGAAATGGAAAAACGCCGCCGGCAAAGAGCGCACCATCGAGAGAAACGGAACCTGGCGTATAATCACGCCCGCCCCGGTGCAAAAAGAATGAAGGACGCGCATTTTTCAATCGGCGAGGTGGTGCGGCACAGGATGTTCGGCTACCACGGCGTCATCTGCGATGTGGACCCGGTGTTCATGGCGCCCGGTGAATGGTACGAACGGGTGGCGAAATCAAGGCCGCCGAAAGACCGCCCCTGGTATCATGTGCTGGTGGACGGCCAGCCGGCGCAGACCTATGTCGCCGAGCGCAACCTGGAACCCTGCGAGAGCCGCCCCATCCGGCACCCGCTGGTGGACCAGTATTTCGCGGAATACAAGGGCGGGCGCTATGTCCCGCGCCACCTGAAGACCTGACGCCGTTCAGCCGCGCCCGAGGCGGTAAATCGCAATCTCGCCCATCAGGTTGGGCAGCAGGCGCGCGCCGATTGAGGCGCGGTGGTTGTGGTCCACCGTCGTGCGCTGCAAGCGCCGGATGTTTTTGCTGCGGCACAGCGCCTCAAAGTCGCGTATCGTGCACAGGTGAATGTTGGCGGTGTCGTACCACGCGGCGGGCAGCGCGCGCGTGACCGGCATATTCCCGCCCAGCAGCATCTGCATGCGGTTGCGCCAGTGCCCCATGTTGGGAAAGGTCACAATCGCCTCCTTGCCGACGCGCAGCATTTCATCCAGCAGCAGGTCGGGGCGGCGCATGGCCTGAAGCGCCTGCGTCATCACCACATAATCAAAACTGCGGTCGTCAAAGTCGTCGCGCAGCCCCTCGTCAAGGTCAATCTGTATGACGCCGACGCCGCGCTCGATGCAGCGCACGATGTTGTCGTCGTCAATCTCAAGGCCGAGGCCGGCGATGTTGCGGTCGCGTTGCAGCGACCACAGCAGTTCGCCGTCGCCGCAGCCGAGGTCCAGCACGCGCGAGTCCGGCTTGATCCAGTCGCGGATGATTTCAAGGTCCGGGCGCATCACACGCCCGCCAGTATCTGGCTGGTGTAGGCGTCCAACACCGCGAGGTATTGCGGCACCGGCATCAGGAACGCATCGTGCCCCTGGTGCGCCTTGACGGTGCAGTAACTGGCCTGCTTGCCGGCCTGCACCAGCGCGCGCGTGATTTCGCGCGAGCGCGCCGGCGGGAAACGCCAGTCGGTTGTGAACGACACCACCAGAAAGCGCGCCGCGGTGCGCGCGAAGGCGGCGGCGAGGTCGCCGCCGAAGTCCGCCGCCGGGTCGAAGTAATCCAGCGCCTTGGTCATCAGCAGGTAGGTGTTGGCGTCAAAGCGGTTGGTGAAAGACTCGCCCTGGTGGCGCAGGTAACTCTCAACCTGAAACTCAATGTCAAAGTTGAAGTTCAACTTGCCTTCCTTCAGGTCGCGCCCGAACTTGTCGCGCATGGCGTCGTCGGACAGGTAGGTGATGTGGCCGAGCATGCGCGCCAGCATCAGGCCCTTCTTCGGCGCCGGCTGGTCGTAATAGCGCCCGCCGTTGAAGTCGGCGTCGGAGACGATGGCCTGGCGCGCCACCTCGTTGAAGGCGATGTTCTGCGCCGACAGTTTCGGCGCCGCCGCAATCAGCAGCGCGTGCGCGAGGCGGTCGGGGTAATCAATCGCCCACTGCATCGCCTGCATTCCGCCGAGGCTGCCGCCGATAACCGCCGCCCAGCGCGTGATGCCGAGCGCGTCGGCCAGCAGTTTCTGGCTTCTGACCCAGTCGCGCACGGTGACGATGGGAAAGTCCGAGGCATAGAGTTCGCCGGTTTCCGGGTTGGCCGTGTTCGGCCCGGTGCTGCCCTTGCAGCCGCCGAGGTTGTTCGGGCAGACGACGAAAAACTCGTCGGTGTTGAACGGCTTGCCGGGGCCGATGCAACTGTCCCACCAGCCGGGCTTGGCGTCGTCCATGCTGTGGTAGCCGGCGGCGTGCTGGTCGCTCGACAGCGCGTGGCAAATCAGCAGCGCGTTGGAGCGCTCGTCGTTCAGCGTGCCGTAGGTCTCGTAGGCCAGCGTAAAGCCGGGCAGTTCACGCCCGCAATCCAGCGCCAGCGGGCCGTCAAAAGTCCGGTAGCGGGTCTCGACAAGGCCGACCGAGTCGGCGGGAATGGAGTCTGGCATGGGCGTATTCTATCGGCAAATCGCCCGTCGCGCCGCCGCATTATTCGCGCTGCGCGCCCCGCAAGGCGCGGCCTTTCTGCATCCGCGCCGCCGCTGCCGCGTTATTCGCGCTCTGCGGCCCTCGCCGCGAACACCAGAATCTCGTAACTGGCGGCGACCAGGCCGCGCACGCCGAAGCGGCGCTGGTAGTGTTGTTTCATCGCGCGCAGCGCCGCCGGTGTGGTCAGGCCGCGGCGGGCGGCGGTGTGGCGGTTGGTGGCGCCGCTGCTTTTCAGTTGTTGCAGCAGTTCGCCGACGCCGCGGTGGTGCACCACCTCCAGTTGGCGCGTGAAGAGTTTTACATCAAAGCCGCGCGCCCGCAGCATCTTCTTCAGGTCGGCGCCGCCGGGAAACTCCAGTGTGTGGCCGTAGCGGTCGGCGGCGGCCCAACTTTGCCTGAGTTCGTGCAGCGTTTTCGGCCCGTAGGTCGAGAACAGCAGCCAGCCGCCGCCGCGCATCAGGCGGCGGAACTGCCCGAACAGGCCGCCCGGCTCGTCGCACCACTGCACCAGCGAACTGGAATACACCAGGTCAAAGACGCCGTCGCCGAACGGCGGGCGCTCGGCGTCGGCGCAGACAAAGTGCGATGCGCTGTCGCAGCCGCGCGCGGCGCGGCGCACCATTTGCGGCGCGAAATCAAGGCCGACGATGAGCGCGCGCGGGAAACGGCTGCGAAGCAGGCGCACGCCGTAGCCGGTGCCGGCGCCGGCGTCGAGAATGGCGCGCGGGCGGTGTTCCAGTCGCGGCGACAGGCGATCGCAGACTTCAATCAGGTCGCAGGCGATTCTCTGTTGCAGCGCGCTGTGGGCGTCGTATTCCGCCGCCGCGCGGTCAAACGACCGGCGCACCGCCTGCTTGTTGATTGAGGGGCGTTTTGGAACGACTTTCATGTCGCCGCGCGCGCGTGTTCGGCGCATTGCCGGATGATTTCGCAAACGCGCCCGGCGTGCGAGACCGGCGCCGCGTGGCCGGCGTCGGCGATGTTGTGAAAGCGTCCGTCGCGCGCCAGGCGACTGCTTTGCTTAACCGCGCGCGCCGCCACCAGCCGGTCGTGGCCGCCGCCGATGAAGTCGGCGCGGCAGCGGCAGTCGCGCAGCGCGCCGCGCAAATCGCTGTCACCCAGAAAGCGCAGCGCCGCCGCCTGTTCGGCGTGCGCGCCGCCGCGCGCGGCGGCCTGTCGCAGGCGCCGCAGCAGCGCCGCGTCGCCGTTGCCCGCCGTTTGCAGCGACAGAAACCGCCGCGCCGCGCCGTCGGCGTCGCGCGCGAATGCCGCCGCAAAGTCGTCAAAAACCGCAGGCGCCATTCCGTGCGGCCATTCATCGCAGGCGACAAAGCGCGCCGCCGCGGCAATGCAGACCAGCCCGGCGACCCGCTCCGGATAACGGCACGCCACCGCCTGCGCCAGCACACCGCCCAGCGACCAGCCAACCCACACCGCCCGCCGCGGCGCCGCCGCCGCCAACGCCGCCACCAGTTCACCGGGGCGCGAGAAGGCGCTGCCGTTGTTTGCATTGTGGCCGGGCAGCCCGGCGCTGCGGAACGGTTTTGCGTCGCCGCCGTCTGTTTGCTTGTTTGCACCGTAGCCGGGCGGCCTTGCGCCGGTGTCATCGGTATCGCCATTTGCATTGTGTTCAAGCAGTTCGGCGATGCGGAGTACTCTTGCACCGCCGCCGTTTGTTTCGCCTCGCACTTCATGGCCCGGCAGTTCGGCGATGTACAGGTCAAACATCGTCCGAAGGCGCGCCGCCACCTCGTCCCAGCAGCGGCGGCTCATCATCCAGCCGTGCAGCAGAACGACCGGCGGTTTGCCGCTTTGCGCGCCGTCGGGGTTTTTTGCGCCGTCTTTCACCTCGGCGATTGTAGCCGTACAATGGCGGCGTCGTGCCGTCCGTTGAAAGCATACTCGTCGTGCTGGCCGCCTATCTCGCCGGTTCGGTTTCGTTCGCCGTCGTCATCTGCCGCCTGCGCGGCGACCCGGACCCGCGCGGCGTCGGCTCCGGCAACCCGGGCGCGACCAACGCCGCGCGCGCCGGCGGCAAGACCGCCGCCGCGCTGACGCTGCTGGGCGATGTCGGCAAGGCGTGGCTGCCGGTCTTTGCGGCGCGCCACGCCGGTTTTCCGGACACGGTCGCGGCGCTGGCCGCGCTGGCCGCGTTTGCCGGGCACTTGTATCCGGTTTGGCACCGCTTTCGCGGCGGCAAGGGCGTCGCCGTCTGTCTGGGGTGTCTGCTCGGCCTGCAACCGCTTGCCGGTCTCGCGTGGGCCGGTGTCTGGCTGGCCGCCGCCGGCGCGTTTCGTTATGTCGCGGTGGCCGGCGTCGCCGCCGGGCTGGCGGCGCCGTTTCTGATTCACTGGTCGGGCGCTTCCGGCGCAACAACGGCGGCGGTCGCGGTGATGGGCCTGGCGATGCTGGCGCGCCACCACGACAACCTGCGCCGAATCATGCGCGGCGAGGAAGACCGCCTGTTTGAATCCTGAGCGGGCTTCCCGGTTTTCATTCAGGCGCCGCGCGGCGGCTGCAATTCCGTCAGCGGCCAGCGGGCGCGAACCTGCGGCAGCGGGTCGGGCGGCTGGCCCGCCTGCAACCGCAGCAGGCCGGCGTTGGCGATCATGACGCCGTTGTCGGCGCACAGTTTCATCTCCGGATAGACCACCTCGACGCCGTCGCCGCCGAGTTTTGCCAGTTCGCGCCGCAAGCGCGCGTTGGCGGCGACGCCGCCGGCGGCGACAAGGCGGTTGCAACCGGTCTGGCCGAGCGCGCGTCGGCAACGTTCGGTCAGCGAACCGACGGCGGCCATCTCGAAAGCGAGGGCGATGTCGGCGCGGCAGCGGTCGTCGTCGCCATCGCAGCGCCGCAGCGTTTGCAGCGCGCGGGTCTTGAGGCCGCTGAAACTGAAGTCAAGCCCCGGACGGCGCGCCATCGGCTGCGGAAACTCAAAGCGCCGCGCGCGCCCGCGCCGCGCCAGGCGCTGGATTTCCGGGCCGCCGGGATAGCCAAGCCCTAACATTCTTGCGACCTTGTCGAAAGCCTCGCCGACGGCGTCGTCGAGCGTGTCGCCGAGCAACTCGTAGTGGCCGATGGCGTGCGCCGCAATCAACTGGGTGTGCCCGCCCGACACCAGCAGCGCCAGATACGGCGGCGGCGGCGCGCCCTGCAGCATGGCCGCGAGCATGTGCGCCTCCAGATGGTGCACGCCGATGGCCGGCTTGCCGAGCGCCCACGCAAGGCCGTGGCCGAAGACGGCGCCCGTCAGCAGCGCGCCAATCAGGCCGGGGCCGGCGGTGTAGGCCACCGCGTCCACCTCGTCCAGCGCGCGCGCGCCGAGCGTCTCGCGCAGCAGCGGCAGCAGTTTGCGGACATGGTCGCGCGCCGCCAGTTCGGGCACGACGCCGCCGTGCGGCTGGTGTATCCCGACCTGGCTGAACAGCGCCTCGGCGACAACGCCCGCAGACGAATCCACCAGGCCGATGCCGGTTTCATCGCACGAGGTTTCAATGCCCAGCACGCGCATCGCGGCGCCGGTTTCAGTAGAGCGAGTGCAGCAGATTCAGCGCCATATAAAGCAGAAACAGCATAATCAGCGCGCTGAAATCCACCGGCCCGACGGTCGGCACGACGCGCCGCACCGGTTCCAGCAGCGGCGAAATCAGGCTGTAGAGCAGCGAGATGAAGGGGTTGCTGTACGCCTGCGCGCCGGTGATGAACCAACTGCTGACGGCGAAAATGAAAATCGCGACAATCCAGGTTTGCAGCAGCAACTCGCCCAGTTGAATCAGCGCCACCGTCAGCAGCGCCGGCAGCGCCGGCGAGAAGCCCTTGATGGCGCTGACCAGCGACAACTCGAACAGGCGCGCCAGATAGACCAGTATCCAGCACGGCAAGTCCCACTTGCCGGCGGCGGGGATGAGTTTTCTCGCCAGCGCCAGCGGCGGCTCGGTCAGCCGCACGATGGCCTGCGACAGCGGGTTGTAGAAGTCGGCCTGCGCCAGCGCCAGCAGCGCGCGCAGCAGCAGCAGCAGCGTGTAGAAGGTGATCAGCGTGTCGAGGACAAACGCCAGCGCCTGTTCCGGCGTGCCGCCGCTCATCAGGTTGTTCATCGCGCCGTCGCGGCGGCCAGTTCCGCCGAGCGTTTCGCCGCCGCCGCCAGCACCGTGCGCGCGAGGCGGTTGATGCCGCCTTCTTCCAGTGCGGCGAGGCCGCTTTCGGTGGTGCCGCCCGGCGAGGTCACCTGTTGGCGCAGGCGCGCGACATCGCCGTCGCCGCCGTCGGCCAGCGCGGCGGCGCCGCAGAAAGTGCCGCGCGCGAGGCGCCGCGCGGCGTCGGCGGGCAGCCCCAGTTCCGCCGCCGCCTGCTCAAACGCCTCGACAATCCGGAAGAAATAGGCCGGGCCGCTGCCCGACAGCGCGGTGACGAGGTCCATGCCGCTTTCGTCGTCAAGCCACACCGTAACGGCGACGCCGCCCAGCAGTTGCCCGGCGGCGTCGCGCTGTGCCGCCGACACGCGCGCGCCGGCGCACAGCGCGACAACGCCGCGCCCGACCGCGACCGGCGTGTTCGGCATGCAGCGGATGATGGCGAGTTGCGCGCCGCTCCATTCATCAAGGCGCGCCAGCGGCACGCCGGCGGCGACCGACAGCAGCACGCCGCCGCGCCGCGCCAGCGCACCGGCCATCTCGCCGCACACCGCGCGCACGGCGTCGGGTTTGACGCACAGCACGGCGAAGTCGCAGTCGGCGGCGGCGTCGGGATTGGAGGCGAATGTCGCAAGCCCCGGATGGCGTTCGGCCAGCCGCGCGAGTTGCGCGCCGTCGGGGTCGGACACGCGCAAGTCGGCGGCGGGCAGGCCGTGCGCGGTGAGGCCGCCAATCAGACTGCGCGCGATGTTGCCGGCGCCGATGAACGCGATGCGCGGCATCACCGCGCCCCGCGGGTTTTCAGCAGCACCGCCGCGCACACCAGCGCCAGCGCGCCGAAAAACAGCAGCGTTTGCTGCGGAATCGTCAGCCCGGCGAAAGTCCACGCCACTTCGGCGCATTCGCCGGCGCTGTTCAGCACCGTCCGCAGCACTTCCATCGGCGGAAATTGTTCCAGCAGGTAATCAAGGCCGGGCGTGCAGTCCGGCACCCGCCCCGGCGGCAGGTTTTGCAGCCAGACATGGCGCCCGGCCAGGCCGAGGCCGGCGGCGCACGCCAGCAGGCCGAGACCGGCGTAGAGGCGCTGCCCGAGCGCGCCGGGATTGTGCAGCGCCGCCGCCAGAAACACCGCCGCCGCCAGCCCGGTGACCCAGCGGTCAAGAATGCAAAGCGGGCACGGCGCCAGCCCCAGCACGCCCTGCATAAAGAAAACCGCGACGGCCAGCCCGCCGACGGCAAGGGCAAATCCGCCCCAGTGAAGCGATTGACAGGAAGGCATCTGCGGCATGACGCCGCCATTATAACGCCTGCCGCCGCTGGCGCCGCGCGGCGGCCATTGGCCGGGCTTGCGGCGCGGGCGGCGCGGCGGCCAATCTGCGGCACACTTCATTTTGTGGACTCGCGCCTGAACTGTACGGGCGCGTCAATCGGGGGCATTAACGCGCTCATTATTTTGCGAATATATTGATTTTTTTATGCTCCGGCCCGGTCCAATCCGGATTTTCACAGGTCGCTACACCATTGATATACAGGCAAATATCCGGGATAATCGCGCGCAATTAAAGTTGAAAGTAAAATAATCGCGCGTCATTATTGGTCATTATTTCATGTCGGTTCAGGGGGACGTTTGTGCGAATACCATCTTCCTCTTTTCTCGCCGTGCGCCTTGATTGCCCCCCGATCAGTCAGCCGCCGGAGCAGGCGGGTGGCCTGGCCTGGCGTAATCTTGCAAAGTTCTGCGACCTGGCCCCGGGTAATTCGGCCATGGCTTTTGGCGTATTGCAACACCATTTGCTCTTGTTGCAGCGGTTCAAAGCCGCGTTGACGGATGTAGGCGCTTTTTTCACCGAGGCGGCGGTAGGTCGCGGCGGACAGATGCCAGGTGCGGGCCTTGTGTTCGCCGCGTCTTTCAATCAGGCCGCTTTCGGCCAGTGTTTCCAGACTGCCGCGTGTCTCGGCCTCGGGCTTTTGCATCAGGCGCGCGGCCTCCGCCGTCGTGATGCGGCGGTCTTGCCACAGGCGGTTCAGAATCAGCAGACCGTCCAGAGAGAGCGTGCGGCCCGCGCGCGCCTCTTTCGTCACCAGACGCACGAACTCCAGGTTGGCCTTGCCGCCGGGGAGTGTCAGAACGACATCTTTTTCCGTGGTTCGTTCGTAGGAAGGCGCCGGACGCCCGTTGCGAATCTGTTCGTGGAAGATGGTGTCAATGCCGCGGGCGGTGCGTTCGACGATGCCGGCGCGCTTGAAGGCGTCCGCCAGCAGCGGATTGCGGGGGCGCGGTTGGGTCACAAGCAGGTTGTCGAGGCGCACGCCTTCCGGAAGGCCGCCGGGGTTTGAGATTTCGAGCCGGTTGGCATGCCATTGCACATGCACGGCGCCAAGGCGTGTGTAGTCGCGGTGAGTGAGTGCGTTGGCGACCCCTTCACGGAAAGCGCGTTCCGGATAGTCGGGGACTCCGATGCGAAGCATGTCAACCTGAACCTCCCGCTCCCGGTTGCGCGCCCGGAAGCGCATTTCCAGTTCCTCCATGGCGCGCAACAACGGCCAGCGAAAGAAGTCGTTGACTTCCACATCTGTGCCGGAGAGAACCTGAAACGCGACTTCGTGGGTCGGCAGGGCGTCTTTCAGCGCACTCTCGCGGCCAAAAAGGAGCACCCCCAGAACCCGCATGAACACAGTGCCGTTGTTGTTTTCAACCGCACCCAGCGCCCTGGCCAGTTCCAGGTCGTTGAGGCCGAGCAGGGCTTCGTCTCCGCGGCCCCGGTTCTCCCGAATGGCGCGGCGGTAGCGGTCAAATTCCAGTGGATCCAGCGCGTCCATGCCGAGGTGGTCCAGCCGCAACGCCGAGTAGTCAAGCAGACCGCGGCTGGCATGTTGCGCCTGCATTTCGTGAAAGTGGAGCGGAGTGCAAGCGGGCTTGCCGTCGCCGCCGATGGCGCGGCGCAGGTAGTGCCCGTCCGAGGTGCCGACGGGCTGGCGGGCAGCCGGAATCTCGATTGCGAGAATCTGCTTTCCGCCGACATTCACCACCTCGGCACGCACGGAGAGCGACGGGCGGGTGCGGTTGCTGATGAGCGCCTGCACGCGGGCCGGGTCGGTTTTTCCATCGTGGCGGGGGCGGGCGCCGCTGATGCGGCCATTGTCCTCGACGCCAATCAGCAGCCAGCCGGGGTTGTCATCGCTGCGGTTTGCAAGGCACACAACGGCCTCAACGAGTTCGCGGTCCGGGAGTGCCTGTGTTCGCTCGCTCTTGAATTCCACATCAAGCGCTTCGCCGCCTGCGGCCATTTTCCTGATTCGTTCCGGCGTCATCGTCTCAAAGGCATCTGCGGCATGACGCCGCCATTATAACGCCTGCCGCCGTTGGCGCCGCGCGGCGGGGCAGGCCGGGTTGCGCGGGCGGCCATTGGCCGGGCTTGCGGTGTGCGCTGCGCGGCGGCAAGTGGCGGTGTGCGTGGCAGCCAATGGCGGCGAGGGCGGCGGTTCGTCCGTTCAGAAACCTGTGTCAGCGGGCAAACACATGCCGACTGATTGTATAATCACGCCCCTGCGCGCTTGTTGCGCGGTGAAGGCAAACCCTGATGTACGAAAAGGCGACCTATGAGAAACCCCCCGCGCCGGAACAGCGCCGCTTCCACCTGAAGACCAGGGAAGACGAAGGCATCGTCCGTCTTCCCCAGCTAAGCCCTCATCTGCAAGCCACTTTTCTGGAACCGCCGCCGGGCGCCGTCGCCGAAGACGGCGACGACCCCGGCAAACTCGACAAGCGGGTTTTTCTCGGCTCCGAATACGGCGACTATGTGCTGTCCGGCGATTTGTTCTTCGGCCTCGCGTCGGCGATAGACGGCAAGACCGACCGCCGTCAACTGGTTGAAAAACTCAGGGGCGTCGCCCCGGAGATGGAAATCAAGTCGGCGCTGTCGCGCATGGCGTACAGTTTCTACATTGTCTCGGCGGAGCACGCAATCGCGCAGGATCAGGCCGCCATCTGGGCGTCCATGGGCGTGTCGCCGCGCTATGCCGAACAGAAACTGCGCGGCTGCGCCGTCAGGATGGTGTCGCTGAACGGGCGCCCGCAGGCGGCGGAGTGGCTGCGCGAGGGCCTTGCGGCGTGGTCGGTGGAGATGACGGAGTCGGACACGCCGGATTTGTTCATCGTGCTGGTGGACGATTATCTCGACCCGGCGCTTGAGGCGTTCAACCGGGCGCGGCTGCACGACGGGCGCCCGTGGCTGCCGGCGCGCCTCGTCGGTTTGCAGGCGATGTTCGGCCCGGTGTTTCGCGCCGGCGCCGAAGAGCCGTGCTGGCGCTGCCTCTACCACCGCATGAAAGGCAACCGCGAGGTTCGCAGTTTTCTCGGCCACATGGCCGAGGGCGGCGAGCAGTTTGTGCCGAAGGTGCTGGACGAGGGCCTGCTGCGCGGCTGCGCGCGGTTGCTGGCGATGGATGCGGCGAGATGGATTGTGCTGCACGAAGAGGGGCGCGCCGACATGATTGCGCTGCACCGGCAGATGCGAAGTTTCAGCCTGGTGATGACGGACATGGAGTTGCACACGGTGATGAAAAGGCCGCAGTGCCCGGCGTGCGGCGACAAGCGCCTGCACGACCCGTCGCGCGAGTTTCGCCCGGTGGTTTTCAAAGACGGCGGCGACACGCTGTTCACCAGCGGCGGCATGAAGGCGCGCGAGCCGCACCTGACGGTGGAACTGCACAAGGACCTGGTCAGCCCGCTTTCCGGCGTCGTCACGCAGTTGCTGCGCTCGTCGCCGCCGGACGACCCGTGGCTGCATGTGTACTGGGCCGGCAGCAACCTGGCGCTGATGAACGCCCACTTCAACCTGCTGACGGCGAGTTTACGCACCAAAAGTTCCGGCAAGGGGCGCAGCCGCGACCAGGCGCAGGCCAGCGCCATCGGCGAGGCGCTGGAGCGTTACAGCGGCGTCTTCCACGGCGACGAGATTCGCAAGGCCGCGCGCTTTGCCGACTTCGGCGAGGGCGAGGCGCTGCACCCGAACAAGATCATGCTCTACAGCGACAAGCAGTACGCCGGGCGCGACGAGATCAACCGGCGCGGCCACCGGTTCGGCAGCGTGCCGCTGGTGTTCGACGAGGAGCAGGAAATGGAATGGTCGCCGATATGGTCGGTGACGCGCGGCAGGAAAGTGTGGTTGCCGACGGCGCAGTTGTATTTCAGTTACATGGGCGGGCGCTTCGCCGACAAGTATTATGTCGGGCCGGACTCCAACGGCGCCGCCTCCGGCAACACGCTGGAAGAGGCGGCGGTGCAGGGCTTCATGGAACTGGTCGAGCGCGACGCCTTCGCGATGTGGTGGTACAACGAGTTGCAGTTTCCGGCGGTTGACATCGCCACCTTCGGCGACCCGTTTCTGTCGAGGGCGCCGGAACGCTACCGCAAGCACTACAACCGCGACATGTGGGTGATTGACATCACCAACGACTTCGGGATTCCGGTGATGGTGGCGATGTCGCGGCGCACCGACAAGGAGAACGAGGACATCTGCTTTTCCGCCGGCGCGCATTTCGACCCGCACATCGCGTGCCTGCGGGCGGTGTGCGAGATGAACCAGTACCTGACCGCGGTGCTGAACGCCACCGACGACCCGGACTCGTACGACTTCATGGACCCGGAATGCCTCGACTGGTGGCAGAATGCGAAGTTGAAGGACAAGCAGTACATGATTCCGCTGGCGGGGGCCAGCCTTCGCGGGCGCAAGGACTACGAGGCGCCGCGGCGCACCATCTACCAGGAAGTGCAGGCGTGCGTGGACAAGGTGCACGACAAGGGGCTGGAACTGCTGGCGCTCGACCAGACGCGGCCCGACATCGGCCTGCCGGTCATCAAACTGCTGGTGCCGGGGATGCGCCATTTCTGGCCGCGTTTCGCGCCGGGCAGGCTTTACGATGTGCCGGTGGCGATGGGCAAACTGAAGGCGCCGAAGGCCGAAGACCAACTGAACCCGGTTCCCGTGTTCATCTGAGGCGATGGACGCTTCGGACGACGCGGCCCTCCTCGCCCGTCTCAAAAGAGTCAAGGAACGATGGATCGCCGACGAGGCCTTCCGCGACAAGGCCGCGCGCGGCTGGCCGGCGGCGCTTGAGGAATATCATCTGGCGGCGCCGGAGACGCTGGCGCGCGCCGTCCTCGGCCCCTACGGCAGGGACATCGCCGGCAGCGACGCGCATCTCGACCGCGAGCAGCAACAGGTGGTGCGCCGCTTCTTCGAGCGCGAGTCGTCCTATCTGGATTTCGTCTATAACGAAGCCGGGCGCTTTGACGGCTGCCGGCGGCAGTATCTGGAGTGGCGCCGGCGGCAGACGGCGCGCAATGTCATCGCCCGCGGCTACTTCGGCCTGACGGCGCTGTACCTGCCGTTCGCGGTGGAATTGAGCGACGGCTGCTCGGTCGGCTGCT
>JAPPQC010000042.1 GCA_028817225.1 Gammaproteobacteria bacterium
GCTGCCTGGAGCATCAGCGGCAGCGGCGACAACCCGGCGCTTCCGTCGGACTTTGCCGACGCCGAAGGCAATCCGCTGAGCGAATACCCGTCCGGCGTCGCCATCATTGCGAACAGCGAGCGCTCGGTAACCATCACCGTGCCGACTGTTGATGACGATGAAGACGGCGGCGCCAGAACCTACACCGTCACCCTGAGCAACCCCGGTTTGAGCGCGAGACTCATCTCGCCGCTGTCGCAAAACGGCATCATCAACGACAATGACATGCTGCCGCTGAACATCCCGACCACGCCGACAACAGTGGCCGAAGGCACAACGGTTACCTTCACCGTCGTTCTCGGCGACGGCGAAACCCCCGCCGATGAAACCGCCCGCATCGTCTGGAGCATCAGCACCGGCACCGACGCGCTCAGCACAGTCACTCCGCAGGACTTTGCCGACGCCGAAGGCAACCCGATGGCCGATTTCCCGAACGGCGTCGCCGTCATCGAGCGCGGCTCAACCTTGACGACAGTCTCCGTGGCCACCTTCGACGACAACGCCAACGAAGCCACCGAAACCTACACCGTAACCCTCGGCGATCCGGCGCGCGCACCGCCCGCCATCCCGCTCGCCACAACCGGAACCGGCGTGCTTGCCTTCTCGTCCGCCACAACCGGAACCGTCACCAGCCGCACCGCTTTCGCCACCACCCGCACCGGCGCCATCAGCGACCACGCCGATGAAACCATCATAACCATCGCCGCCGACCAGAGCAGCGTGGACGAGGGCGCCATCGCCACCTTCACCATCACACTGTCCGGCGGCACGCCCACGGCGGAAATTGAAGTGCCTTTCACGGTGTCAGTAAGTGATGGCAGTCGTGACCGCGCCAACAACCCGCCCGACGGGCGCATCTACGGGACCGTGCAGCCGGGCAACGGCCGATATTTAATGCATTTCATGGCAGGCGACGACTTCGGCGCCACCACGGCGATATTGGCCGCCAACACCACCGGCACTGCCTCCGTTGTCATCACACTGACAATCACCGACGACGATCTTTTCGAGGATGCGGAAACCCTGCAAGTGCGCCTCGGCACACCGCGCATCCCGGCGGGCAGCGTGCGCCTCGGCGACGCGCGCAACGCGACCGTCACCATCAATGCCAGCGACCCGCTGTCTGTACGCACGATTGCGCTCGACGAGGTGGCGCCGGTGGATGAGGGCGAACCGGTGGAGTTCACGGTGCGTATTGGCGATGATGAGCCGATATCGGACGGCACAGTCAGCGTGGCGTGGACCATCAGCGCCAACGGCAGAACTCATCGTAGGTGGTGGCAGGATTCCAAAGAGTCCAGTGAACCGGCGGACTTCGCTGATTCCGAAGGCAATGCGCTTGACGCTTTCCCCGCTGGCACGGTGACCATCCCCGCCGGAAGACGCTCGGTTGTGGTCAGTGTGCCGACTTATGACGACGCAATCCATGACGATGATGGTGAGACTTTCAGGGTTACCATAAGCAATCCGAACGGCGGCGTGTTGTCAGCGCCCTTCTCGCGTGTTGGCAGGATTGAGGATCATTACCGGGATATCTTTGAAGTTCCCGTCCGTCGCCTCGACATTCCTGTGATTCCTGAACCGGCGGATGAAGGCGACGCTGTTCGTTTCACCATCACAGCCACCCATGATCCCCGGTACCGCATTTATTGCGGCCAGGAGCCGCATCCGTGTGTTCTTTTCTTGGACGGACAGATGAGCCAGGTAACAGGATTTCCGAGCCTGGCAAGACATAGATTGCTTTCCCACATGTACACCCGTAGTTGGGCCTTGCAAACTCCTTTCATACGCAAAGCTTCTGCCGGCACTATACTCGCACACTGGAGAATTCGCGGACGCGGCGCTAATCCGGCGGGTGCGCCGGACTTCTCCGGGGTTCCCTCTCGGTATGTTTATTCTGCCTACGGCTCCGTTGCAATTCCGCCCGATTCAAGTTCTGTCACAGTCACTGTGCCCGTTCTGGACGACGATTTGACAGAGGGGATTGAGAGTTACGAGATTGTCGTTGGTCTTGGTGCCGGGTGGACGTCAATCCGGGGGGACGAGAGTAATGTTCGGGCAGGTGGAATGGTAGCCGGCTCCATACATTGGTCTGCGGAAGTAACACAGTACGGCACCATCAACTCCAGCGACCCATTGCCGCCGCTGACCATCCCAACAACGCCGACAACGGTGGCCGAAGGCACAACGGTTACCTTCATCGTCGTTCTCGGCGATGGCGAAACACCTGCCGATGAAACTGCCCGCGTGGCCTGGAGCATCAGCACCGGCGCCGACGCGCTTAGCACGGTCACCCCGCAAGACTTCGCCGACGCCGAAGGCAACCCGATGAGCGACTTCCCCGGCGGCGTCGCCGTCATCGAGCGCGGCTCGACCTCAACGACAGTGTCCGTGGCCACCTTCGACGACAACGCCAACGAAGCCACCGAAACCTACACCGTAATCCTCGGCAACCCGGCGGGCGCAGACGCCGTCCCGTTCCCCTCGACCGGAATCGGCGCAACCATCACTCCGCTGCCCTCAACCTGGACCGGCGTCACACGCTTCGGCGCCACCACCCCGACCGCCACCGTCAGCCGCGCGGCCATCGGCACCACCACCCGCACCGGCGCCATCAGCGACCGCGCCGACGAAACCGTCATAACCATCAGCGCCGAGCAGAGCAGGGCGGAAGAAGGCGGGAGCGCCCGTTTCACCATCTTCCCCGAAGGCGGCGTGCGCACGGCGGATATCACAGTGCCCTTCACGGTAACAGGTGACCGCGCCGACGCCGGCCTCGTGATAGATCGCGGCCATCCCGCCGATGTTGAAGCCCACTGGTACTGGCGGGCAATAGGAGGATTCGGCGGCGAATTCACCACAAGAACATGGACGGTAACCACCGCCACCGCCCCCTCGTCATCCGGCGCGGTTGCCGGCGGCACACTGACAATCAGCGCCGCCACTTCCGCCGCCTGGATTATTCTGCCGATTGAAAACGACAACGACTTTGAACTCGCGGAAACCCTGCATGTCCGCCTCGGCACGCCGCGCACGACGGCGGGCGGCGTGCGCCTCGGCGACGCGCGCAGCGCATCGGTCGTCATTGAACCCAGCGACCGCAACATCACCGTCGGCTTTGTGCCGCACGCGGCCAACTCCGCGAATTGCGAGACCACATTTTGCGCCCGCGAAAGGGAGCGCCTCGCCGACCTGTGCGCCGCCGTTATCAGCCCGGCGTCATCGGCGCCGCTCGGCGACGCGCAAATCAGCCTCAGCGCGACCACCGTCCCCGGCAGCGCCGGAACCGGCGACTACACCGCCATCAACCGCCGCACCGTCGCCACACTCAACGATGACAACCGCCGCCGGTGCTTTACTGTCGCGCTGACCGACGACGCCAGCCCGGAAACCGACGAGACCTTCCGCGTCAATCTGGCAACGGCGCAAACCGCCGGAGTGGACAGCGTAACCGTGGCCCCCGATTCCGCCACCGTAACCATCCGCGACAACGACATCATCCGCGCCGGCTGGGCGCCGTTCTCGCGCACGCTGACAACGCGCGAGGGCGCCGGCGCGGTCACGCTGACCGCGGTCATCCTCAGTCCTGCGGCGGATGTGCCCATCACCAGCGGCGACTTCCGCCTCGTCGTCAACACCCGCAACCGCAGCGCCGCCGCGCCGGGCGACTTCACCCGCCTGGTCAACCATGCCATCACCCTCGGCGACACCGCGCGCAGCGCCACTGTGGTCATCCCCATCCATGACGACGCCGTCAGCGAGATGACAACGGAAACCTTCTCCGTCCAACTTGATTTTTCCGCGCAAGCACGCGAAGGGGGGAATGTCGTTCTGCAAGACAGGGCCGTCAGCGCCTTCGTTTCCATCGCGCCGAGTGACCCGCCGGTGCCCGAGCCGATGGTCAACGCAGGCAGCGACCAGGATGCGGTGGCCGAAAGCACCGGCACCGCCGCGGCTTCCAGCGCCACCACCGTCACCCTCAGCGGCACCGTGGCGCGCAACGCCAGCGACACCGGCAGCACATTGACATACCGCTGGGAGCAGGTCAGCGAAGACAGCACCGCCGCCACCGTCATCCAGCCTGGTGACGACGGCTACGCAGGCCCCATCACCGGCCCCACCGGCATCACCGACGAACTCATCGCCACCAGCGGCACCGGCGCCACCGCCGGCGCCACCACCGGCACCGCCGCCGTTTCCAGCGGCACCACCGCCGCCGCCACTACCGGCACCGCCACCGCGCCCATCGCAACCGTCGCGCGCTTCACCGCGCCGGATGTGCCGCGCAGCAGAACCTATTACTTCCGCCTGAGCGCCGCCGCCGCCAGGGCCGGCACCAGCAGCGGCACCGCCAGCGACATCGTCGCGGTAACGATAGACGATGTGGAACCGCCGCGGGCGGTGGCGTCGGCGGGCCGCGACAGCGTGATGGAAGACACCACCTCAACGCTGGTCGGCGCCGCCAGCGACCCGGACGGCGACACCGACCTGCGCTATGAATGGACGCAAAGCCCGGCGACGCCGGCGCTGAACATCGCCGGCACCGCGACGCCGGTGGTGTCATGGCCCGATGTAACGGCCAGCGGGCGCGGCAAGGTCTTCACGCTGACGCTGAGCGTAACCGACAGCCAGGGCCTGGTCGGCACCGACTCGGTCATCGTCATCGTCCGCGACGACGATGTAACGGTAACCATCGGCCCGGCGTCGCAGTCCGTCAAGGAGGGCGGCGACGCCGTCTTCACGGTAACGCTCACCGGCGGCATACCGGCGACGGACATCATCGTGCCGTACACCGTCCGCTCCATCGGCGGCGGCGTCACCGACGACGACTACATTGACGACAACCGCGGCAGTTTCACCATCGCCGCCGGCAGCGAAGGGCCGTACACTTTCACAATCCACACAAACAGGGACAATGTGCTGGAAAGCGAAGAAACCCTGATGATTACTCTCGGCACGCCGACAGTGGCGTCGCCGCGCAGGGTGCCCGCCCGTTCGGATGAGGCGGGCGCCGCCGGCGCCGGCGGTCTGGTCGGTGCAAGCGACGACAGTGGCGCAGGCGGCGCCGGTGGTGCAAGCGGTGCGGGTGGCGCAAGCGGCGCCGGCGGTGCGAGCGGCGCGGCTGGCGCAAGCGACACCCCGATGCAAGTCGGCGACCCGAGGCAAGCCGTTGTCACAATCGAGGACAACTCCTCCGTGCGCGTGCGGCTGCGCGTTTTCCTGCAGGGCGCCGTCATCATGGAGAACGAGGACACCCCGTAACCACCGCTTCCCCCGCGGCCATCACCCGGTTTCCGCGGGAGCATTCGCGCCCGCGCCGCGCGCAAACAACACAAGCACCGCAGAAAACCTGTCATCAATGACTTGTCATTCTTCAATACGCCCCCAATATCAAAGACCGCAAGGCCGGCCTCAATGCCGGTTTACACAGCAAATTCACATAACGAAAGGAGCGATAAAATGCCAAAAACAAAGACACTGCTGACCACAACGCTGGCCGCACTGCTGCTGCTGCCGGCGTCGCCGGGCCGCGCCGCCGACATCGTCGCCACCATCGCGCCGCTGCATTCGCTGGTGCAGGGCGTCATGGGCGACACCGGCGACGCGCACCTGCTGCTGCCGGCGTCGCAAACGCCGCACGGCGCGCACCTGAAGCCGTCGCAGGTGAAGGCGCTGCACGACGCCGGCATCGTCTTTTACATCGGCGACACATTCGAGACCTTTCTGAACAAAGCGTTCAAGACGCTGCCGGATTCGGTGCGCCGCGTCGCGCTGGCACGGGAAGTTGACACCGCGTCCGACGACCCGCACATCTGGCTCGACCCGCAAACCGCGTCGCGCCTCGCGCGCATCATCGCGCGCCACCTTGCCGACGCGGCGCCGCAAAACCGCGCAACCTATGAGGCCAACGCCCTCGCGCTGGCGTCGCGCCTTGCGGAACTCGATGAAAACCTGCGCCAACGCCTGGAGCCGGTGCGCGGACAGCCCTTTGCCGTCTTCCACGACGCCTACCATCACTTCACGAGCCGCTACGGTTTGTCGGTTGTCGCCGTGCTGTCGCCGGGCGGGCACGACCACCACCACGGCGGGCCGACCATCGCCCGCATCCGCGAAGTCAGCGAAATCATCCGCCGTGCCGGCGCCATGTGCGTGTTCCACGAACCGCAGTTTCCGGCGCGCGCGGTGCGCGCACTGAGCGAGGACCTCGACATCAACAGCGGCGCGCTCGACCCGCTCGGCGCCGGCCTTGAAACCGGCACCGGCCTGTATTTCCGCCTGCTCGAAAACCTCGCCGACGGCATCCGCAGCTGCCTCTTGAAGTGACGCCCGCACTCGGCAACATCGCCGCCGGCATTCCCGGTTGCCTCTTGAGGTGACGCGCACACTTGACAACATCGCCGCCGACGCCGCCAGCGCCGGCGGCGGCTTGCCGAGGTGACACCCCGCCCGCCATTGCTGCCCGGCGCGACGCTGGGTGTTTTCGGCGGCGGCCAGTTGGGGCGCATGTTCGTCACCGCGGCGCGCACGCTGGGTTACCGCACGGCGGTGTTCGACCCCGACCGCGACAGCCCCGCGGGCGCCATTGCCGACCTTCATCTCTGCGCCGACTATCCCGAAACCGCGGCGCTGACGGCCTTCGCGCGCGACTGCGACGCTGTCACCACCGAGTTCGAGAATGTACCGGCGGCGGCGCTTGAACACTTGCAGCGCACCGGCGTTGCGGTCTGCCCGGGCATCGAGCCGCTGTGCATCGCGCAAAACCGCATCACCGAAAAAAACTTCCTGCGCGACGCCGGCATCGCGACAACGCCGTTCGCCGAGGTGCACAGCGCCGCCGACCTCGCCGGCGCGTTCAAGCACCTCGCGCCGCCGCTGATTCTGAAGAGCGCGCGCTTCGGCTACGACGGCAAGGGGCAGGCGACGGTCGCCGACGAGCGCGAGGCGGCGGCGGCGTTCAAGGCGATGGGCGGCGTCGCCTGCATCGCCGAGCAGCGCGCCGACCTGGCCTGCGAACTCTCGGTCATTCTGGCGCGCTCGCGCGGCGGCGAGTGCGCCGTTTTCCCGGTCGCCGAAAACCGCCACCGCGACGGCATTCTGCACACCACATCGGTGCCGGCGTCGGCGCCGGACGCATTGCAGGACGAGGCGCGCGAGTTGGCCGTGCGCGCCGCCGCGGCGATGGATTACTGCGGTGTGCTCGCGGTCGAGTTCTTTGTCACGCGCGACGGCGCCTTGCTCGCCAACGAGTTCGCGCCGCGCCCGCACAACAGCGGCCATTACACGATGGACGCCTGCGCGGTGTCGCAGTTTGAACAGCAGGCGCGGATGATGTGCGCGCTGCCCGCGGGCGACACGCGCCTGCTGACGCCCGTCGTCATGGTCAACCTGCTGGGCGACCTGTGGCGCGACGGCGCGCCGCCGGCGTGGGACGCGCTGCTGTCCGAGCCGCGCGCGCGCCTGCACCTTTACGGCAAACGCACGGCGCGGCAAGGCCGCAAGATGGGGCACTTCTGCCTGCTCGGCGACGACCTCGCATCACTGCAACAACGCGCCTCACAAATCCACCGCGAGTTGTCCGGCAATGCCTGAGACCGCGTCTTTTCAGATTCCCCGGCGCGCCAACAAGGCATTGCGGCGGCGCGCCCTGTCATTTCACCGCAGGTTGTCCGGCGATGCCTGAAGCCGCGGCTTTCCGCATTCACCAGCGCGCTGGCGAGGCGTTTCGCGCCGGGCTTGAGCCGGTGCAATTCGCCGCGCCCGCCGCCGGCGAAGTCCTGATTGAAGTTCACTACTCCGGCGTCAATTACAAGGACGCGCTGGCCGGCGCCAACGCCGCGCCCATCCTCAGAACCAGCCCGCTGACCGGCGGCATTGACCTCGCCGGCGTCGTCATTGAAAGCGCCGCGCCCGGCCTCGCGGCGGGAACCGAAGTGCTGGTCAACGGCGCCGGTCTCAGCGAGACCCGCGACGGCGGTTATGCGCCGTACGCCGTCGTGCCGGCGGACATCGTCGTGCCCGTCACACCGCCGCTCGACATGCGCGGCGCAATGATCATCGGCACCGCCGGTTTCACCGCGGCGCTCGCGCTGGAACGCATGCAAACCAACGGCCAGCGCCCCGAACACGGCCCGGTCGTGGTAACCGGCGCGTGCGGCGGCGTCGGCGGCTTCGCCGTGCACCTCCTGTCAAGACTCGGCTACGAAGCCATCGCCTCGACACGCAACCCGAATTCGTCGCGCGATTACCTCGAAAAACTCGGCGCCGCGCGCGTCACCGGCGCGGTGCAGGCGCCCGCCGGCACGCTCGGCGCGGCGCAGTGGGGCGGGGCGATAGACAACCTCGGCGGCGAAACGGCGGCGGCGCTGCTCGCAACAACAAAGCCATGGGGCAATGTCGTCAGCATCGGCCTCGCGCAATCCGCGCAACTGCCGGCCACGGTGCTGCCTTTCATCGTCCGCGGCGTCAGCCTGCTCGGCGTCACCTCGGCAAACTGCCCGACGGCCTGGAAACGCCGCATCTGGACCCGCCTCGCCACCGACCTGTTGCCCCAATGCCTCGACCACATCCTCGCC
>JAPPQC010000043.1 GCA_028817225.1 Gammaproteobacteria bacterium
TCGCGAGGGCGGCCACACGGTGGGCGCCGGCGTCGTGACGAAGGTCGTCAAATAACGCCGCGGCGCGGCAACACGGCGAGGCAACGGCAACACGGCGGCATTGAGACATGGAACCACAACAAACCAGCCAGAGAATACGGATACGCCTGAAAGCGTTCGATTACCGCCTGCTCGACAAGTCGGTGCACGAGATCATCGAGACGGCGCGGCGCACCGGCGCCCGCATCAAGGGGCCGATTCCGTTGCCGACCCGCATCGAGCGCTTCACCGTGCTGATTTCGCCGCATGTGGACAAGGACGCGCGCGACCAGTATGAAATCCGCACCCACAAACGCATCATTGACATCCTCGACCCGACCGAAAAAACGGTGGACGCGCTGATGAAACTCGACCTCGCGGCGGGCGTCAATGTGCAGATCAAGTTGAATTGAGGCAGGCGATGGCGCTCGGATTGATAGGCAAAAAAGTCGGCATGACCCGCGTTTTCTCGGAAGACGGGCGCTCGGTCGCGGTGACGGTCGTGCACGCGCCCGCCAACCGCGTCGCCCAGGTCAAGACCGTCGAGAACGACGGCTACCGCGCGATGCAGCTGACCGCCGGCCAACGCAAGCCGTCGCGGGTGGCGAAGCCGCTGGCCGGGCACCTGAAAAAAGCCGGCGTCGAGGCCGGCGATGTCATCCGCGAGTTCCGCGTCGGCGAGGACGACCTGAAGCAGGTCGGCGACACCATCGGCGTGGACATCTTCGAGGCGGGGCACAAGGTCAGCGTCACCGGCGTCAGCCAGGGCAAGGGTTTCGCCGGCGCCATCAAGCGCCACGGTTTCCGCAGCCAGGACGCCAGCCACGGCAACTCGCTGGCGCACCGCGCGCTGGGCTCGGTCGGCCAGTGCCAGATGCCGGGGCGCGTGTTCAAGGGCAAGAAAATGCCGGGGCAGATGGGCGCCGCGCGCGTGACGACGCGCAACCTGGAAGTGGTGCGCGTGGACAGCGAAAAGGAACTGCTGCTGATTAAGGGGGCGGTGGCCGGCAGCCGCGGCAACACCGTCGTCGTGCACCGCCGCATGGAAGGGGCCGATGATTGAACTGCGGCTGGACGGCGGCGGCTCGATGAAGGTCGCCGAAGGCGTGTTTGACAGCGACTACAACGAGGCGCTGGTGCACCAGGCGGTCGTCGCGTTCCTGGCCGGCGCGCGCAGCGGCACGCGCGCGCAGAAAAGCCGCTCGGATGTCGCCGGCGGCGGGCGCAAGCCGTGGCGCCAGAAGGGAACCGGCAACGCCCGCGCCGGCAGCAACCGCAGCCCGCTGTGGCGCGGCGGCGGACGCGCCTTCGCCGCGCGCCCGCGCAACTTCGCCAAAAAGGTCAACCGCAAGATGTACCGCGGCGCGCTGCGCTCGCTGCTGTCGGAACTGTACCGCCGCGGCTGTTTGCACATCGTCGAGGAACTGACCGTGGCCGAGCCGAAGACCAGGCTGCTGGCCGGCAAACTGCGTGACTACGACTTTGAATCGGTGCTGATTGTGACGCCCGAACCCGACGAAAACCTCGTGCTCGCCGCCAACAACCTGCCGGGCGTCGGCGTGCTGCCCGCGACCCGCCTCGACCCGGTCAACCTGCTGCGCTTCGGCCATGTGCTGGCGGCGCGCGGCGCCGTCGAGAAAATCCAGGAGTGGCTGGCATGAAAGTGACGCTGCCGACCGAGAAGGCGCGCAAGGTCATCGTGGCGCCGCATGTCTCGGAGAAATCCACCAACGCGATGGTCGCCAACCAGCATGTGTTCCGGGTGCTGCCGGGCGCGACCCGCAACGAGGTGCGCCGGGCCGTCGAGACCTGCTTCGATGTCAAGGTCAAAAAGGTCAACCTGCTGAATGTCAAGGGCAAGCGCAAGGGCGCCGGGCGCCGCCGCGGACGCCGCGTCAACTGGAAGAAGGCCTATGTCGCGCTGCAACCCGGCTACAGCATCAACCTGACCGGTTCGGACTGAGGCGTGCGAAGATGACGGTCATCAAATCCAAACCGACGACGCCGAGCAGGCGCTTCATCGTCAGCCTCGACCGCGGCGAACTGCACAAGGGCGGCGGCCACCGCCCGCTGCTGCAAAAGAAAACCGGCGGCGGCGGGCGCAACAACCGCGGGCGCATCACCGTGCGCCACAAGGGCGGCGGCCACAAGCGGCGCTACCGCGTGATGGACTTCAAACGCGCCAAGGACGATGTGGCGTGCCGCGTCGAGCGCATTGAATACGACCCCAACCGCAGCGCCCGCATCGCGCTGCTGGTGTACGACGACGGCGAGCGCAGATACATCATCGCCCCCGCCGGCCTCAAGCCGGGCGAGCGGCTGGTTTCCGGCGCCGCCGCGCCGGTCAAGACCGGCAACGCGATGCCGCTGGCGAACATGCCGATGGGCGCCGTCGTCCACTGCATTGAGTTGAAACCGGGCAAGGGCGCGCAAATCGCGCGCAGTGCGGGTACAATGGCGCAGTACATCGCGCGCGAGGGCGGCTTCGCCACGCTGCGGCTGCGCTCCGGCGAGATGCGCCGGGTGCCGGATTCGTGCCGCGCGACCATCGGCGAAGTCGGCAACAACGAACACAACCTGGTCAAACTGGGCAAGGCCGGCGCGAAGCGCTGGCGCGGCGTGCGCCCGACGGTGCGCGGCGTCGCGATGAACCCGGTGGACCACCCGCACGGCGGCGGCGAGGGCAAGACCTCGGGCGGCAGGCACCCGGTGACGCCGTGGGGCAGGCCGACCAAGGGCTGCAAGACGCGCAGCAACAAGGCGACCGAGCGCTTTATCGTGCGCCGCAAGAAACGATGACAGGATGACGCAAAAACATGGCCCGTTCACTCAATAAAGGTCCGTTTGTTGACGACCACCTGATGAAGAAAGTGCTGAAAGCGCTGGAATCAAGGGACAAGAAGCCGATCAAGACCTGGTCGCGGCGCTCGATGGTCGTGCCCGACATGGTCGGGCTGACAATCGCCGTGCACAACGGGCGCAACCACATGCCGATTCACATCAACGAGCAGATGGTCGGGCACAAACTGGGCGAATTCGCGCCGACGCGCACCTTCAAACAGCATTCCGGCGACCGCAAGGTCAAGGGCGCGGCCTGAGCGGTGGCGGTGATGGAAGTTTCCGCCAGATTGAGGGCCTGCCGCGTGTCGGCGCGCAAGTGCCGCCTCGTCGTGGACCGCGTCCGCGGGCTGGCCGTCGGCGACGCGCTTGAACTGCTGCGCTTCGGCAGGACGCGCCCGGCGTTTTATGTGCTGAAGGTGCTGGAGTCGGCCATCGCCAACGCCGAGAACAACGAGGGCGCCGACATTGACGAACTCAAAATCAAACGCATCACCGTGGACGAAGGCCCGGTGATGAAGCGTTTCCGCCCGCGCGCGAAGGGCCGCGCCTCGGCCATCATCAAGCGCACCAGCCACATCGGCCTGGTGCTGAGCGACGCCTGAGGACGGCATGGGCCAGAAAGTTCATCCGACGGGTTTCCGGCTGGGCATCGTAACCGACTGGTCGTCGCGCTGGCTCGCCGAACGCGGCGACTACGCGAGGATACTCCACAGCGACCTCGAGATACGCGAATACCTGCAACGCAAACTGGCGCACGCCTCGGTCAGCCACATCCAGATCGAGCGCCCCGCCGGCGCCGCGCGCATCATCATCCACACCGCGCGCCCCGGCATCGTCATCGGCAAGAAGGGCGAGGACATCGAGGCGCTGCGGCGCGAGATTGCGCGGCGCATGGAACTGGCGCTCGGCAGCGTGCAGTTGAACATCGAGGAAATCCGCAAGCCGGAGATGGACGCGGCGCTGGTCGCCGAAAGCGTCGCCCGCCAACTGGAGCGGCGCATCATGTTCCGGCGCGCGATGAAGCGCGCGGTGCAAAACGCGATGCGCCTCGGCGCGCAGGGCATCAAGATCGCGGTCGCCGGGCGCCTCAACGGCGCCGAGATTGCGCGTTCCGAGTGGTACCACGAGGGCCGCGTTCCGCTGCACACGCTGTCGGCGCGCATTGACTACGGCTTCACCGAGGCGCGCACGACCTACGGCATCATCGGCGTCAAGGTCTGGATTTACGGCGGCGACGCGGCGCCGATTGACGGCGCCGCCGCCAAACCGGCGCGCCCGGCGAAACCGCCGCGCCCGCCGCGCCCGCCGCGCCCGGCAAAACCGGCGGCGGCCTGAGGACGGGAGACGACGATGCTGCAACCGAAAAAAACCCGCTACCGCAAACAGCACAAGGGCCGCAACCGCGGCCTCGCCGTCAACGGCAACAAGGTCAGTTTCGGCGAGTACGCGATGAAGGCGACGACGCGCGGGCGCATCACCGCGCGCCAGATCGAGGCCGCGCGCCGCGCGATGACCCGCTATGTCAAGCGCGGCGGCAAGATATGGATTCGCATCTTCCCGGACAAGCCGATTACCAAGAAGCCGCTGGAGGTGCGCCAGGGCAAGGGCAAGGGCAATGTTGAGTACTGGGTCGCGCCGGTGCAGCCCGGCAAGGTGCTGTATGAAATCGAGGGCGTCAGCGAGGAGGTCGCGCGCGCGGCGTTCCGGCTGGCCGGCGCCAAACTGTCGGTCAAGACGGCGTTCGTCGCCAGAGGAATGATGTGATGAAGGCGAAGGAACTCAGGGACAAGGACGAAGAGGCGTTGCACCGCGAATTGCAGGAATTGACCGAGGCGCGCTTCAAACTCGGCCTGCAGGGCAAGAGCCAGCAGACCAGAAACCCGCACCGTTTCCGCACGCTGCGGCGCGACATCGCGCGCATCAAGACCGTGCTGAGAGAGCGCATGACCGGAGAGGCGGCGTCGTGAGCACGCAGGAAGGCAACTTGCAGGAAGGCGGCGTGCGCGAAAGCAGCGCGGGCGAAGGCAACATGCGCGAAAGCAACGCGGGCGAAGGCGGCGTGGAAGGCGGCGTGCGTGAAAGCAACGCGGGCGAAGGCAACATGGAAAACAACGCGCCCAAAGGCGAACAGCGCACGCTGACCGGCAGCGTCGTCAGCGACCGCATGGACAAGACCGTCACGGTGCTGGTGCGGCGCCGCTTCCCGCACCCGGTGTACGGCAAATACATCACCCGCAGTTCCAAACTCAAGGCGCACGACGAGGACAACGAGGGCCGCATCGGCGACATCGTAACCGTCGCCTCGTGCCGGCCGCTGTCGAAATTCAAATCGTGGCGCCTCGTCGAGGTCGTCAAGAGGGCGCCGCAGGGCGGGCCGTCATGATCCAGATGCAGACACTGCTGAATGTGGCCGACAACAGCGGCGCCCGCAAACTCCAGTGCATCAAGGTGCTGGGCGGGTCGCGCCGCCGCTACGCCAACATCGGCGACATCATCAAGGTCAGCGTCAAGGACGCCATCCCGCGCAGCCAGGTCCGCAAGGGCGAGGTGTACAACGCCGTCGTGGTGCGCTCGTGCAAGGGCGTGCGCCGCGGCGACGGCTCGCTGATTCGCTTCGACAACAACGCCGCGGTGCTGCTGAACACCCAGTTGCAGGTCATCGGCACCCGCATCTTCGGCCCGGTGACGCGCGAGTTGCGCACCGGGCGCTTCATGAAAATCATCTCGCTGGCGCCGGAGGTTCTGTGATGAACAGGATACGCAAGGGCGACGAGGTCGTCGTCATCGCCGGGCGCGACAAGGGGCGCCGTGGCAGGGTGCTGCGGGTGTCGCCGGCGGACGGCAAGGTGCTGGTCGAGAACATCAACATCGTCAAGAAGACGGTGCGCCCCAACCCGAACACCGGCGAGGCCGGCGGCATCGTCGAGCAGGAGCGCCTGCTCGACGCCTCCAATGTGATGCTGTTCAACCCCGAGACCGGCAGGGGCGGGCGCGTCGGTTTCAGGGCCGGCGACGACGGGCGCAAGACGCGCTATTTCAAGTCCGGCGGCAAGGAGGTTGCCTGACATGGAAACACAACTGGAAAAAACCTGGAAAAAGGAGACCGCCGCGCGCCTGATGAAGCAACTGGGCCACGCCAACCCGATGCAGACGCCGCGCCTCGTCAAGATCACGCTGAACATGGGCCTCGGCATGGCGGCGCGCGAGCGCGCCGTGCTGGCCGCGGCGATGAAGGAACTGGCGCTGATTTCGGGGCAGCAGCCGTCGGTCACGCGCGCGCGCAAGTCCATCGCCGGCTTCGGCATCCGCGACGGCTGGCCAATCGGCTGCCGCGTCACGCTGCGCCGCGCCAGGATGTACGGTTTCTTCGAGCGCCTCGTCAACATCGCGATTCCGCGCATCCGCGACTTTCGCGGCCTCAGCCGCAAGTCCTTTGATGGGCGCGGCAACCTGACCATCGGCGTCCGCGAGCAGATTGTGTTCCCGGAGATAGACTACGACAAGGTGGACCAGTTGCGCGGGCTGGACATCGCCATCACCACCAGCACCGCGTCCGACGAGGAAGCCGGCCATTTGCTGGCGGCAATGAACTTTCCGTTCAGGGACTGAAGACATGGCAAAAGCCTGCATGATTGAAAGAGAAAAGAAGCGGCGCAAGACCGTCGCCCGGCTGCGCCGCAAGCGCCTCGCGCTGAAGGCCGCGCTGAAAAACCCCGCCGCCGATTACGACGAGCGGATGCGCGTCATCGCGCAACTGCAAAAGCTGCCGCGCAACGCCAGCCCGTGCCGCCTGCGAAACCGCTGCCATGTAACCGGCAGGCCCAAGGGTTATTACCGCAAGTTCGGCCTTGGCCGCAACAAACTCCGCGAATACGCGATGCTGGGCTACATCCCCGGCCTCGTCAAATCCAGTTGGTGAGGGCGGGCGAATGAGCATGAGCGATCCGGTGGCGGACATGCTGACGCGCATCCGCAACGCGCAGGGCGCCGGCCTGCCGGCGGTGGAGATGCCGGCCTCGAAGATGAAGGCGGCGATTGCGAAGACGCTGCGCGAGGAAGGCTACATCGCCGATTACAGCACCGGCGACGGCGACGGCGGCCACCGTCGCCTTAAAATCACGCTGCGCTATTACGAGGGCAAGCCGGTCATCTCTTCAATACGGCGCGTCAGCAGGCCGGGCCTGCGGGTGTACCGCGGCGTGGACGACCTGCCGGTCGTGCTCGGCGGCGCCGGCACCGTCATCATCGCCACCTCCAGGGGCGTCATGAGCGGGCGCCAGGCCAAGGCCGCGCGCCACGGCGGCGAGATCATCTGCGTGGTGGAGTAGGCCGGTGTCGAGAATCGCGAAAAAACCGGTGGCCATTCCCGACGGCGTCCAGGTCGCCATCGAGGGCCGCACTGTCCGCGCCAGCGGGCCGAAGGGCGAGGGCAGCGTCGCCGTCCACGACCTCGTCTCGTTCGAGCGCAACGGCGACTGCATCGAGTTCGGCGCCGCCGCCGGCGGCATGGCGATGGCCGGCACGATGCGCTCGCTCGTCGGCAACCTGATGACCGGCGTCAGCGAGGGTTTCCGGCGCAAACTGGAATTGCAGGGCGTCGGCTACCGCGCGCAGATGCAGGGCGGGCGCCTCAACCTGCAACTGGGCTATTCGCACCCGGTCGAGTACGCGTTTGACGACAGCGTGACCATCCAGACCCCGAGCCAGACGGAAATCGTCGTCGAGGGCGTGGACAAGCAGAAAGTCGGGCAGGTCGCCGCCGAGATTCGCGCGCTGAGGGCGCCCGAACCGTACAAGGGCAAGGGCGTGCGCTATGCCGGCGAGCAGGTCCGCCGCAAGGAAGCGAAGAAGAAATAACACGCCGGCGAAAGGAACACGATGATGAACAAGAAGACCGCCCGGTTGAGGCGCACGCGCAAGACCAGGAACCGCATCCGCCGCTGCGGCGCCCACCGGCTGTGCGTGCACCGCACGCCGCGCCACCTGTACGCGCAGATCATCGCGCCGGACGGCGCCGACACGCTGGCGTGCGCGTCCACGCTTGAGCGCGGCCTGGCCGGCGACGGCGGGCGCAAAGACGCCGCCGGGCGCATCGGCGCGGCCATCGCCGAACGCGCGCTGAAGAAGGGAATCCGCGAAGTGGCCTTCGACCGCTCCGGCTTCAGTTACCACGGGCGCATCAAACTGCTGGCCGAGGCCGCGCGCGCCGGCGGGCTGCAATTCTGAACAAGGGAAAGGAGAACGATGTCCAACGTTGAAAAAGCGGAATTGACCGACG
The DNA here is from genome assembly GCA_028817225.1 of Gammaproteobacteria bacterium. NCBI lineage: Bacteria > Pseudomonadati > Pseudomonadota > Gammaproteobacteria > Gammaproteobacteria bacterium. The sequence goes on from JAPPQC010000043.1 coordinate 8,138, forward strand.
GCCTGCTCGAGAAACTGGTCGCCATCAACCGCGTCGCCAAGGTCGTCAAGGGCGGGCGCCAGTTCGGCTTCACCGCGCTGACCGTTGTCGGCGACGGCAACGGCAAGGCCGGCATCGGCTACGGCAAGGCGCGCGAGGTGCCGGTCGCAATCCAGAAGGCGATGGAGGCCGCGCGCAAGCGGATGGTCGAGGTGCCGCTCAACAACGGCACGCTGTTCTACCCGCTGATTGGCAGGCACGGCGCCTCCCGCGTGTACATGTCGCCGGCCTCCGAGGGCACCGGCATCATCGCCGGCGGCCCGATGCGGGCGGTGTTCGAGGTGCTCGGCGTGCACAATGTGCTGGCCAAGTGCCTCGGTTCGAGAAACCCGATCAACATGGTCAACGCGACCTTTGAGGGCCTGCAAAAGATGCAGTCGCCGCGGCAGATTGCCGCGCGCCGCGGCAAGAGCGTCGAGGAGATTACGCAATGGCGTCCGGACACCTGAAAGTAACGCTGGTCAGGAGTCTGAGCGGGCGCCTTCGCAAGCACAAGGCGTGCGCGCGCGGCCTCGGCCTGCGCCGCACGCACAGCAGCGCGCGCGTCGCCGACACGCCGGAAAACCGCGGCATGATCGCCAAAATCCCGTACCTGCTGAAGGTCGAAGACGATGCGTGAGCGGCTGCCCGAAGGCATGCAGCGCGGCCTGCGGCTTGATGAACTGTCGCGCGGCGGCTGGCGCCGCCCGCGCAAGCGCGTCGGGCGCGGCAACGGCTCGGGTCACGGCACGACCTGCGGGCGCGGCGTCAAGGGCCAGAAGTCGCGTTCCGGCGGCTACCACAAGGTCGGCTTTGAGGGCGGGCAGATGCCGATACAGCGCCGCCTGCCGAAAATCGGCTTCCGCAGCGCGAAGAGCCGCCTGAACGCCGAGGTGCGCCTCGGGAGTCTGGACGCGCTCGGCGACATCAAGACCTTCGACCGCGAGGTCCTGGTCGGCGAAAAACTGGCGCCGCGCGGCGCGAAGCGCATCAAGGTCATCCTGTCGGGCGAGATCAAGCGGCCCGTCGTGCTGCGCGGCCTCGCCGTGACGGCGAACGCGCGCAAGGCGGTCGAGGCCGCCGGCGGCAAGGTCGAGGAGGAATAGGGCGGTGGCGACGACGGCTTCCAGCATCGCCAGCATGGCCGGCGCCGGGCGCTTCACCGAATTGCGAAAGCGCATCGGTTTCGTGCTGCTGGCGCTGGTGCTGTTCCGGCTCGGCAGTTTCATTCCGGTGCCCGGCGTGGACCCGGTGCAGATGGCGCAGTTCTTCGAGCAGCAGAGCGGCACGATACTGGCGATGTTCAACATGTTTTCCGGCGGCGCGCTCGAGCGCCTCAGCATCTTCGCGCTCGGCGTGATGCCGTACATCTCGTCGGCCATCATCATGCAGTTGATGACGGCGATTGTGCCGTCGCTGAAAGAACTGAAGAAAGAGGGCGAGCAGGGCCGCCGCGTCATCATGAAATACACCCGCTACGGCACCGTCGGCCTCGCCACCTTCCAGGCCATCGGCGTCGCCGTCGCGCTGCAGGGGCAGAATGTCGCCTACATCACCGGCCCGACCTTCATCCTGACCGCCGCGGTGTCGCTGGTTACCGGCACGATGTTCCTGATGTGGCTGGGCGAGCAGATTAACGAGCGCGGCATCGGCAACGGCATCTCAATCATCATCTTCGCCGGCATCGTCGCCGGGCTGCCCGCCGCCGCCGGCGGCACGCTGGAACTGGCCAACACCGGCGAGTTGTCCACCCCGCTGGTGATGCTGATACTGGCGCTGGCCATCGCCGTCACGATGTTTGTCGTGTTCGCCGAGAAGGGGCAGCGCCGCCTCGTCGTCAACTACGCACGGCGCCAGCAGGGGCAGCGCATTTACGCCGCGCCGTCGAGCCACCTGCCGCTGAAACTGAACATGGCCGGCGTCATTCCGCCGATTTTCGCGTCGAGCATCATTCTGTTTCCGGCGACCCTCGGGCAGTGGTTCGGGCGCGCCGAGGGCCTCGGCTGGCTCGGCCAGTTGTCCAACACGCTGGCGCCGGGGCAGCCGCTCTACATCGCGTTCTACGCGCTCGCCATCGTCTTTTTCTGCTTCTTCTACACCGCCATCGTGTTCGACGCCAACGACACCGCCGACAACCTCAAGCGCGGCGGCGCCTTCATTCCGGGCATCCGCCCCGGCAACCAGACCGCGCTCTACATTGACCGCGTGCTGAGCCGGCTGACGGTGATGGGCGCGATTTACATCACGCTGGTCTGCCTGCTGCCGGAATTCCTGATTCTGTCGTGGAATGTGCCGTTTTATTTCGGCGGCACCTCGCTGCTGATCATCGTCGTCGTCGTCATGGACTTCATGTCGCAGGTCCAGAACCAGTTGCTGTCGCAGCAGTACGAAGGCCTGCTGAAGAAGGCCAACCTGAAGGGCGCGAGGCGCCGGGGGCCGTGACATGAAAGTCCGGGCATCGGTCAAGCGCATCTGCCGCAACTGCAAACTGATACGGCGCAAGGGCGTGGTGCGGGTCATCTGCACCGACCCGCGCCACAAGCAGCGCCAGGGATGAGCGCGGCTGTGGCAATTATGGCTGGCGATTTGGCGAAAAACGCGCTATCATACCCGGTTTTGGATTACTGACATGGCACGAATCGCAGGCATCAATGTCGCCGACCGCAAGCATGCCGAAATCGCCCTGACCGGCATTTTCGGCATCGGCAGAACCCGCGCGCGCGAAATTTGCGCCAAAACCGGCGTCGGCGGCGGCGTGCGCGTCAAGGACCTCGGCAAGGACGAGCTTGAAAAACTGCGCGCCGAAGTCGCCAACTACACGACCGAGGGCGACCTGCGGCGCGAGGTCAACCTGAACATCAAGCGCCTGAAAGACCTCGGCTGCTACCGCGGCATCCGCCACCGCCAGGGCCTGCCGGTGCGCGGCCAGAGAACCCGCACCAACGCGCGCTCCAGCAAGGGGCCGCGCCGCCCGATCAAGAAGTAGGCGGCATGGCGGCAAAAACCACATCGTCCGGGCGCAAAAAGGCGAAGAAGAACATCCCCGAAGGCATCGCCCACATTCACTCGTCCTTCAACAACACGGTGGTCACCATCACCGACCCGCAGGGCAACACGCTGTGCTGGTCGAGCGCCGGCTCCGCCGGTTTTCGCGGCTCGCGCAAGAGCACGCCGTTCGCGGCGCAGGTCGCCGCCGGCAAGGCCGGCGAGGCCGCCGTCGAGCACGGCGTCCGCAGCCTCGAGGTCAATGTGCGCGGGCCGGGGCCGGGGCGCGAGTCGGCGATACGCGCGCTGCACGCCGCCGGTTTCCGGATTACGCGGGTGGTGGACACGACGCCGCTGCCGCACAACGGCTGCCGCCCGCCGAAGCGGCGGCGCATCTGAGGACGGGCGATGGCGCGATACCGCGAATCCACCTGCAAACTGAGCCGGCGCGAGGGCACCGACCTGATGCTCAAGAGCCGCGCCCGCTCGATCGAGGAGAAATGCAACATGGCGCGGCTGCCGGGGCAGCACGGCGACCGCCGTTCGCGCCTGTCCGACTACGGCCTGCAACTGCGCGAGAAGCAGAAACTGCGGCGCATGTACGGCGTGCTCGAGCGCCAGTTCCGCAACTACTACAAGAAGGCGGCGTCGCGCCGCGGCGCCACCGGCGAGAACCTGCTGCGGATGCTTGAAAGCCGCCTCGACAATGTGGTCTGGCGCATGGGCTTCGGCTCGACCCGCGCCGAGTGCCGCCAGTTGATCAGCCACAAGGCCGTCAGCGTCAACGACCGCGTCGTCAACATTCCGTCGTACCAGGTGAAGCCGTCCGATGTCATCGCCATCACCGAACGGGCGAAGAAGCAGTTGCGGATACGCGACGCGCTCCAGGTCGCCGAGCAAATCGGCTTTTCCGACTGGGTCGAGGTGGACGCCGCGGCCATGACGGGCGTCTTCAGGAACTACCCGGAACGCTCCGAACTGCCGCCGGAAATCAATGAATCCCTCGTCGTCGAACTGTATTCCAAATAAACCCGGCAGCGCCGCCAACCCGGAGAACCACCCCGTGAACTATGTCAACAACCTGCTGAAACCGCAACTGGTGGATGTGCAGACCGTCTCGGATACGCAGATGCGCGTCGTGCTGCAACCGCTGGAGCGCGGCTTCGCCCACACGCTCGGCAACGCGCTGCGCCGCATCCTGCTGTCCTCGATCGAGGGCGCCGCCGTGGTCGAGGCCCGCATCGAGGGGGTTTTGCACGAATACACGACGATTCCGTCGGTGCAGGAGGATGTCGTGGACATCCTGCTGAACCTGAAGGGGCTGAACCTCAGGCTGCACGACAAGGACGAGGCCAGGGCGGTGCTGCGAAAGAGCGGCAGGCACATCGTGACCGCCGCCGACATCGAGACCGACGGCAGCGTCGAGATTGCGAACAAGGGCCATGTCATCGCCCATGTCATGGACAAGGGCGCGCTCAACATTGATATGGTCATCCGCAAGGGCTGCGGCTACCGCCCGTCGTCGGCGCACCGCGCCGCCGTTGACGACGAAGACGAGGGCGAATCGGTCGGGCGCCTGCCGCTGGACGCCAATTTCAGCCCGGTCAAGCGCGTGACATACAGCGTCGAGAGCGCGCGCGTGGACGAGCGCACCGACCTCGACAAACTGATTATTGAACTCGAGGGCGACGGCACCATCGGCGCCGAGGAACTGATACGCCAGGCCGCGACAATCCTCTACTCGCAACTGCAGGCGTTTGTGGACTTCGAGCAAATCCGCATCGCCGACGAGGAGCAGGAGAAGGGCGGCGTGGACCCGATTTACATGAAGCCGGTGGACGACCTGGAACTGACGGTGCGCTCGGCCAACTGCCTGAAAGCGGAGCGGGTGTATTACATCGGCGACCTGGTGCAGCGCACCGAGATGGAACTGCTGAAAACCCCGAACCTCGGCAAGAAATCGCTGATTGAAATCAAGGATGTGCTGGCCGAGCACAACCTGACGCTCGGCATGATCATCGAGGGCTGGCCGCCGCCCAACCTGCCGGCGGCGCCGGTGCCGGCGGCGTCGCCGCTGGCCCGGGGCTGACGCGGAGGCGGCGATGAGACACCGCAAGGCCGGAAGAAAACTGAACCGCACCGCGAGCCACCGCAGGCGCTTGTTCGCCAACCTGTCGGCTTCGCTGATCAAGCACGAGACGCTGCGCACGACGCTGGCGAAGGCGCGCGAACTGCGGCGCGTCGTCGAGCCGCTGATTACGCTGGCCGGCAGCGACAGCGTCGCCTCCCGCCGCCGCGCCTTCGGCGCGCTGCGCGACAAGGAGGCGGTCGGCAAACTGTTTGATGAACTCGGCCCGCACTACCGCGAGCGCCCGGGCGGCTATCTTCGCATCCTCAAGCACGGCTTCCGCAAGGGCGACAACGCGCCGATGGGCCATGTCAGCCTGGTGGGCCGCGAACCCCCCGAAGCCGCCGAATCCGCCGACGAAGACTCCTGACAGCGCCGGCCCGCGCCGGCGTTCACAGGTGCTTTTTCAGATAGCGCCCGGTCCATGACCCCTTGCGGCGGACGATGTCCTCGGGCGTCGCCGCGGCGACGACGCGCCCGCCCCTGGCGCCGCCTTCCGGGCCGAGGTCAATGATCCAGTCGGCGGTCTTGATGACATCAAGGTTGTGCTCGATGACGACGATGGTGTTGCCGCCGTCGCGCAGCCGGTAGAGCACCTGCAGCAACTGCTCGATGTCGTGGAAATGCAGGCCGGTGGTCGGCTCGTCGAGGATGTAGAGGGTTCTGCCGGTGTCGCGCCGCGACAGTTCGCGCGACAGTTTGACGCGCTGCGCCTCGCCGCCGGACAGCGTCGTCGAGTTCTGCCCGAGTTTGATGTATGACAGGCCGACATCCATCAGCGTTTGCAGCCGGTTTCGCACCGCCGGCACCGCGTCGAAGAAGGCGCGCGCCTCCTCGACCGTCATGTCGAGCACCTCGCTGGTGTTCTTTCCCTTGTAGCGGATGTCGAGGGTCTCGCGGTTGTAGCGCTTGCCGCGGCAGATGTCGCAGGTGACATAGATGTCGGGCAGAAAGTGCATCTCGACGCGAATCAGGCCGCCGCCGCGGCACGCCTCGCAGCGTCCGCCCTTGACATTGAAACTGAACCGCCCCGGCGTGTAGCCGCGCGAGCGCGCCTCGGGCGTCGCCGCGAACAGTTCGCGTATCGGCGTGAACAGCCCGGTGTAGGTCGCCGGGTTGGAGCGCGGCGTCTTGCCGATGGGGCTTTGGTTGACATCAATCACCTTGTCAATCTGCTCGATGCCGAGTATCTCCTCGCACGGCGCCTCCATCAGGTGGGCGCCGCCGTTGAGGCGGCGCGCGGCGTGCTTGTAGAGCGTCTCGTTGACCAGCGTGGATTTGCCGGAGCCGGAGACGCCGGTGACGGCCACCAGCAGCCCCAGCGGTATCTCGACATTGATGTTTTTCAGGTTGTTGCCGCTGGCCTTGCGGATCTTGATGCGGCGCTTCGGGTTCGCCGGCGTGCGCTTTCGCGGCACCTCTATGCGGCGGCGCCCGGCCAGGTACTGGCCGGTCAGCGACGCGCTTTTCTTCTCGATCTGGCGCGGCGTGCCCTGGGCGACGACGCGCCCGCCGTGTTCGCCGGCGCCGGGGCCGATGTCAATGATGTGGTCGGCGCTGCGCACCGCCTCCTCGTCGTGCTCGACGACGATGACGGTGTTGCCGAGGTCGCGCAGTTCGGTCAGCGTGTCCAGCAGGCGGCGGTTGTCGCGCTGGTGCAGCCCGATCGAGGGTTCGTCGAGGATGTACATGACGCCGACCAGGCCGGAGCCGATCTGGCTGGCGAGGCGGATGCGCTGCGCCTCGCCGCCGGACAGCGTCTCGGCGCTGCGCCCGAGCGACAGGTAGTCCAGGCCGACATTGACAAGGAATTGCAGGCGGCGGTGGATTTCGGCGACGATCTTGCCGGCGATTTCGGCCTTGACGCCGGGCAGTTTCAGGCGCCCGAAAAACGCCAGCGCATCGGCGATGGTCATCGCCGAGATTTCCGGCAGCCGCGCGCCCTGCAGCACGACATGGCGCGCCGCGGTGTTGAGGCGCTCGCCGTCGCATTCGGGGCAGGCTTGCAGCGACAGGTAGCGCCGCAGTTCCTCGCGCACCTTGTCGGAGCCGGTTTCCTCGTAGCGCCGCTCCATGCCGGCGATGACGCCGGTGAACGGATGGCGGCGCCGGACGCGGCGGTCGGCGCTGTCGCGGTAGTGAAACACGACCTCGTCGCCGCCGCCGTAGAGGATGACCGAGCGGATGTCCTCCGGCAGCGATTCAAACGGCGCTTCAATGTCGAAGCGGTAGTGTTCGGCCAGCGCCTGCATCGTCTCGAGATACTGGCGGTTGCGGCGGTCGCGCCCGCGCACCGCGCCGCCGGCGATGCTCAGCGCCGGGTTGACAATCTTGTCCTCGTCGAAGTACTCGACGGTGCCGAGGCCGTCGCATTCGGGGCAGGCGCCGGCGGGGTTGTTGAACGAGAACAGGCGCGGCTCGAGTTCGCCCAGCGTGTAGCCGCAGCGCGGGCACGCGAATTTGGCCGACAGCAGCACCTCGTCGCCGCCGCCGTCCATCGGCGCCGCCAGCGCCAGCCCGTCGGCGAGGCGCAGCGCGATTTCAAGCGACTCGGCGACGCGCAGTTCAACGCCCGGCCTGATTTTCAGGCGGTCCACGACGACTTCAATGGTGTGCTTGCGCCTCAGGTCCAGCGGCGGCGCGGCGTCGAGTTCGCACAGCGCGCCGTCTATGCGCGCGCGCACATAGCCCTGCATCCTGAGGTGCTCCAGCAGCCGCGCGTATTCGCCCTTGCGCCCGCGCACCAGCGGCGCCAGCAGCATCACGCGGGTGTTCTCCGGCAGCGCCATCAGGCGGTCGCACATCTGGCCGACGGTCTCGGCCTCGAGCGGCTCGCCGTGTTGCGGGCAGCACGGCGTCGCCGCGCGCGCGTAGAGCAGCCGCAGGTAGTCGTGTATCTCGGTGACGGTGCCGACCGTCGAGCGCGGGTTGTGCGAGGTCGCCTTCTGGTCTATTGAAATGGCCGGCGACAGCCCCTCGATGCGGTCCACATCGGGTTTCTCGATGCGCGTCAGGAACTGCCGGGCGTAGGCCGACAGCGACTCCACATAACGCCGCTGGCCCTCGGCGAAGATGGTGTCAAAGGCCAGCGACGACTTGCCGGAGCCGGACAGGCCGGTGATGACAATCAGCCGGTTGCGCGGGATTTCAAGATGGATGTTTTTCAGGTTGTGGGTGCGCGCACCCTTGATTCGTATCACTTTGCAAAACAGCCGGGTTAATCTGCTATATTACCCCATCCCGTCCGCCACGGCAGACCCCCGTCCCGACATGTTTTTGCGCCGATGCCCGGGTTCTCGATGAACCGACTCGAAAAGCGCGCCGCCGTCAGTCTCGGCGGCGTCTATGCGGTCCGCATGCTCGGCCTGTTCATGATTTTTCCGGTGTTCGCGCTGCACAGCGGCGAATTTCGCGGCGCCACGCACCTGCTGGCCGGCGTCGCCCTCGGCATTTACGGCCTGACCCAGGCGCTGATGCAGATTCCGATGGGCATGCTGTCGGATCGCTGGGGCCGCAAGCGCGTCATCGTCGCCGGGCTGGCGGTGTTTTGCGCCGGCAGCCTCGTCGCCGCGTCGTCGGAGACGATCGGCGGCGTCATCGCCGGGCGCGCGTTGCAGGGGCTGGGCGCGGTCGCGTCGGCGCTGATGGCGCTGGCCGCCGACCTCAGCCGCGAGGAGCAGCGATCCAAGGTCAACGCCGCCATCGGCGCCAGCATCGGCGTGGCCTTCGCGCTGGCGCTGGTGCTGGGGCCTGCGGTGCAGGCCGTCGCCGGGCTGTCGGGCATTTTCCTGCTGACGGCGGCGCTCGGCGTCGCCGCCATCGTGCTGGTCGCGGCGCTGACGCCGTCGCCGCCGGCGCCCGCGGCGCCGGCGCTTGGCGCCGGTTTGCGCGCCGCCTTCGCGCGCCGCGACCTGCTGCGCCTGTACGGCGGCATTTTCGCGCTGCACGCGGCGATGGCGGCGAATTTCCTGGTGCTGCCGCAACTGATCGGGCCGCGCCTCGGGCTGGCGCCGCCCGACCACTGGCTGTTCTATCTGCTGCTGCTGCCGGCGTCTTTCGCGCTGATGCTGCCGGCGCTGATTGCCGGCGAGAAGCGCCGCCGCGTGAAGGGGTTTTTTCTCGCCGCAATCATCGTCGCGGCGGCGGCGCAGGCGGCGTGGGCGCTGCCGACGCAGGCCGCCGCGTTTGTCGCGCTGATTGTGCTGTTCTTCACCGCGTTCATGTATCTGGAGGCGAGTTTGCCGGCGCTGGTCAGCCGCACCTGCGCGGCGGACGCGCGCGGCGCTTCAATGGGGGTGTTCGCCGCGGCCCAGTTTTTCGGCGTGTTCTGCGGCGCCGCCGGCGCCGGCCTTGCCGGTGAATGGCTGGGCAGCGGCTGGATTGCGCCGCTGGCGGCCTTGCCGCTGCTGGCGTGGTTCGCCGCCGCCTTCGGCATGGCGCCGGTGGGCGCGGGCGCGCGCCGCCCGGATTCCGGAACACTGGCCGAACGCCCCGAAAAGTAATATGATGGGCGTTTGGCAAGGAGTTTGCACTTAACCACCACAGAGGATTTGTTTTATGGCAGGAGGAGGCGTCAACAAGGCGATACTGATAGGTAATCTCGGACAGGACCCGGAGGTGCGTTACACGCCCAGCGGATCCGCCGTTTGCAACCTGTCGCTCGCGACGACCGAAAGTTGGAAGAAACGCGACACCGGCGAACGCCAGGAGAAAACCGAATGGCATCGGCTGGTGTTCTTTGGCAGGGTCGCCGAGATTGTCGGCGAATATCTGCACAAAGGCTCGCAGATTTATGTCGAGGGCCGTTTGCAGACGCGCAAATGGCAGGACCAGGGCGGCAACGACCGCTTCACGACCGAGATCATCGTTTCCGATATGCAGATATTGGGCCGCAAATCGGGCGGCGACAGCACCGCGCAGTACGACCGGCCTGACCGCCCGCCGCGCCGCAGCGCCGCGTCGCAGCAGGGCCAGGGACATGGCCAGGGACATGGTCAAGGACATGGCCAAGGACATGGTCAGGGATATGGTCAGGGCCAAGGCCAGGGCCAGGGTCAGGGGCAGGGCGAGGGCGCGCAAAGTCCGGCGCTCGACCACAACGACGACATTCCCTTTTAGCGGCCTTGTGGGCCGCAGGGGCCGGGGCGGGGACGGCGGACGGGCCGGGGCGGATGGCTTCGCCGCCGCCGCCGCCCTTGTTTCCGCTGCCGCCGCCGGCCCTGTCGTCGTGTCCCCATCCGTTGTGTTGCTTGCATGAGAGTCTTGCAGTTCGGGCGGTTTTATCCGCCTTCCAGGGGCGGCATTGAGTCTGCGATTTACCACATTCGCGAGGGCCTCGCCGGGCGCGGCGTTCGCTGCGATGTGTTGTGCTGCAACAAAACGCGGTCGGCGTCGCGTGAGACGGTGGCGGGCGGCGTCATTTACCGCGCCGCCTGGTACGGCGATTTTCTGTCGCTGCCGCTGGCGCCGGGGCTGTTCACGCGACTGGCGAAGATTGCCGCCGGTTATGATGTCATCTGCCTGCACCACCCCGACCCGAGCGCGACGCTGGCGCTGTTTCTGGCGCGCCTGCCGCGCCGGATCAAGGTGGTGGTGCACTGGCACAGCGACATCGTCCGGCAGAAGGCGATGCTGCCGCTGTTTCTGCCGTTGCAGCGCTGGCTGCTGCGCCGCGCCGCCGCCGTCATCGTCAGCACGCCGGCGTATGTGCGTTCGGCGCATCTGGCGTCGTGCCGCGGCAAGGTCGCCGTCGTGCCGATTGGCATTGAGGATGTTGAACCGCGCGCCGGCGCCGCCGACGCGGCGGCGGTGCGCGCGCGCTATCCGGGGCGTTTTCTGGTGTTTGCGATGGGGCGGCTGGTTTATTACAAGGGGTTTGAATACCTGGTTGAGGCCGCCGTGCATCTGCACGAGTCCGTCAACATCCTGATTGGCGGCGACGGCCCGTGCCGGCGCGCGCTGCGGCGGCGCATCGAGCAACTTGGCCTGTCGGCGAGGGTGTTTCTGCCGGGCGCGCTGTCGGAGCGCGAAGTCGCCGGGCATTACCGCGCGTGCGATGCGTTTTGCCTGAGTTCAACGCTGCCTTCGGAGGCGTTCGGCGTCGTCCAGGTTGAGGCGATGTGTTTTGCGAAGCCGGTTGTGGCGACGATTGTGCCGGGTTCCGGCGTCAGTTGGGTCAACGCCGACCGCGTCAGCGGCTTCAATGTGCCGCCGCGCGACCCGCGCGCATTGGCGCGCGCGCTTGATGTGCTGAGGCGCGACCCGGCGCTGGCGCGCCGCCTCGGCGAACATGGCCGCCGCCGTTTTGAGGAAATGTTCACGCGCGACCGAATGTGCGAACGCTTGCAGCGAATTTACGGCGAGGGCCTGAACCAGCCGGCGGAGGCGGCATAAACCGCCGGCAGCGGCAACCCCGCGCCATTGCCGCGAAAGCGGCGGAACATCACCTGCAAGCAGTAGAGCACCGCCTGCCGCCATTCCTGCGGAAGCAGGAAGCCGGGTTTCAGGGGGTTACGGGTCGGCTTGGGTGGCGCCGGTGTCTGTGGATACCGCGCCTTCCATGAAGACGCGCAGTCTCAGGTAAAGGCCCGTGTTTCCGTCGTCGTCCCATACCCTCAAGGTTGCCCGGTGTGGCGTGCCGAGCCTTGCGGCGGTATCGGGGGAGATGTCGAGAGACAGCGTTATTCGCTGGAATATGGAAGGTTCTTCATCCTCGTCTATTGAATGGATGATGATTTCGGTTGAGGTGCCTCCTGTGACGATGGTTGCGCTGGTGGGCCAGACATCGCCGGTCAGGTGGTTCATCAGGTGGCTTGTGTCGTGCCTGTACAACGAGCCGGCGTCAAGAAAGAACGGCACATTGGCGATGGCGGGGCGGTCGAGTGTGATGGTTGCGGTGGCGGTTTGGGCTGTTGCGGTCCGGCTGCTCTGGAAGATGACATCGGGCAGGACGGTGATGGTCATGACGGGGGTGTCGCTGTCTTCTATTGTGAGGGTTGCTGGCGGCAAGGTTTGGGGTGAGATGGAAGATTCCGGGGTGGTAATTTGCAGGTGGATGGTTTCATCGGGTTCGTAGGTGTTGTCTGTGATTGTCGGGATGGTGAAGGTGACAGAGTTGGAGTCGGTTGTGGCTGTGATGGTTTCGGGCAGTGTGTAGTCTGTGCCTTTGGTCGCGGTGCCGGTGGCGCTGATGGTGAATTGTGCGGCGTTGATGAGCCGGTCACTGAACCGGATGGTGGCGGTTGCGGTGTCTCCTTCCGCGATGCGCGCGGGTATGTGCAGGGTGGGCCTGATGCCTTCGCTTTGCAGTGTCATGGCTGCGGTGTGCATGGGCACGATGTGGTAGTGGGTGGTTGAGAGGTGCTGGTCCACCTCGACTCGCAGCCTGATTTCACTGCCGCTGGTTCCAGCAGCGCGGACGGTCATTCTCTGCGGGATGTGCCAGTTGCGGGAAGTGAAGGTCAGTGTGGAGGGTGTGACGACGGCATCGGCGTTAGAGAGCGGAGTGGCGACGCCTTCCAGCACAACGACCTCGCCGGAGGAGGGCCGGACAGGTTCTCTTGTCAGGGACAGGTCAATATAGCCGCTGATTCCTTCGGCGATGGTGGTTTGTGATGAATGAATGCGAATGCCGGGCGTCGCGACGGAATAAAGGGCGTTTGCGATGTTGAGGGCGCCGCCGGAGGCGACGGTGTCTGTTGTCGGGACACCGTTTTCATCTCTCAGTTTGAACGAATCAAAGCGGTCCACAGTATTGAGCAGCGCACTGCGTACTTCGGTGACGGTCAAGTCCGGTTTGAATGACCAAAGCAGGGCGGCGGCGGCGGCGACATGGGGGGCTGCAAGGGAAGTTCCATCAGGGTCTATTTGCATATCTGGCTTTCCGGGAAGGTCCGGTAAAAATTGCCGAGGGCTGGTTGGTATTTCTTCAGCAGGTGCGTACAAGTCAGCTGTCATGTCCCCGTAATTGGTCCTATCCCAGCGTTCTCGAGCAGTTTTACTTTGTCCCGCGACAACAATGATGTTATCAAGGTCATAACAACGCACTGTTGGCAGTCGATCTTGATGATTGTTGTAGTTTATTCCATTGTTTCCAGCCGATGTAACAAGCAGAATTCCTTCTGCTTCAAGCTGTTCCAGAGACATGTATTCCATACATTGATTTTCTATGCCTCGTTCCTTACATTGTTTGGATGATAATTCGAAGATTGCGACTCTGGAGTCGCAATCTTCGAAGCCATTCGCGGGCCCCCGACTGTAATTGACGACCCGAATGTTGACGCCTCTGCGCCGCATTTTAAGGATGTAGTTATAGCTATCCACCGACAGGTTAGAATCGTTCAAAAACATCATCCTGATATTCCAGGCGACGCCTGCAATCTCATTGTTGTTGTTTCCCCGAGCCCCGAGAACGCTGGCAACCAGCGTGCCATGCCCATCCCGAACATCTTCGGACGGAACATCTAAGTAGCCGTCACTCCTGCTACCATTAAAATAACAGCCGTGAATATCATCCGTACAGCCGTTGTTGTCGTTGTCCATGCTGTCGCCTGCAGTTTCGCTGCTGTTAATCCACAGGTTGGGGCGTAATTCCGGGTTGTTAACATCAAAACGGTTATCAACTACCACAACCACGACATTGTCGCTGCCAGTGGTGTACGCCCATGCTTCCGGGGCGTCCACATCCACATCGTTTTTCTGGTCGTGCAGGTTGGTTTGGTCATTGAAACTGGGGTCGTTCGGCCTGTTTCCGAAGGGCAGGGAATGTGGCACTCTTTTGCCGCTGTACTCCATGCCTGCATAGTCCACCGACGGGTCTTGCCGAATAATCTCCAGCAGCCAGTCGGCATTCCATGTGGCGGGAACCTCTACGGTGGAGATGTCCAATTGATCAAGGTAGGTTATGCGAACTTCTTCCATTTGGAAGAGTATCGCCATCGGCCCATTGGTGGGTTCTGGTGCGCCAGCCAAGCGTTTGACCAGCAGTTTCTGGCGTTTGGTTTTTTCGTCAAGCAGGTGTTCGGGAATGGTTTTGATGTTTTTCAGGACGGGGCGGAAGTCTTTTTTGTATGGTGTTTGTGTGGATGTTGTGATTTCGCTGCGCGGCGGTGCGGAAGATTCGGCCAGCAGTATCATCAGCAGGGCGGCAATGGCCCCCCCGATGTACCATCCGGTGTTTCCTGTTTTCCACGAAACCGTCATGCTGAAAAGTGCCCGCAATCAGCAAAAATGCCGATTTTTCAATGGGTATGATATACCACGCTGCCGGGCGTTATCTGTGATAGTATTAACTACCAGAGTAACCGGGACATCCGAATGAAACCGACTCTTGCAACAGCGAGACTGCTTTTTGTATTTGCGGCATGGGCAACCCTGCCGTTTGCGGCGCCCCTGCATGGTGCATCGCCCGGCTTCCCCTTTGCCGAAGACTTTCAGTCACAGCCTTTGTTAAGCACCCAGACCACTGCGTTGTGGACCAGCGGCAGTGTGACGCTTGGTCGTGCACGGCACCTTCAGTTGGGGAGCCTTGATCTCGCCCCCCGGGATGCCGGAATCGGCAATTCACGGGCCAACACCGCCATTCATGACATTGCGGTGCATGACATGGATGGTGACGGCAATATGGATGTCATTACCGCAGGCGCCGGCGGGGTTCTTGTCTATTATGTTGACGATGATGACAAGGATAATCTGGAATCCATCGAGCCGGTCAGGATCACTTCGGCGGTGCCGTTCAAGGCCATGGCCATTGGCGATTTTGACCGGGACGGTTGGCTGGATGTTGCGGCGGCGGGTGATTCGCACGCGGTGATTCCGTTCATGAACGACGAAGGGAAACGCGGTAATTTCAGAGAGCGCAGGCGGTTGTCGAACTTGCGCGTCATTGCGCTTGCTTCTGCGGACATGGACGGTGACGGCGACCTTGATTTGGTGCTGGCGCAAAGGAGGGGGCGCATCGTTGAGGTTCACCTGAACGATGGTGCGGGCAATTTCAGCGAGAAGGATGATGCGTTTCCCGACGCCGAGGGCCGGAACATGGGTTTGGGGATTGGTGATTTTGACGAAGACGATGACATGGACCTGTTCATTGCGAGGACCGGCGGCGTGAATATGTTTCATCTGAACGACGGCAGTGGGGGTTTTGACGATGGCGGGCACGGGCGGGTGGTTTCGGGCAGGGTCAATGGCGGTGAGGGGGTGCCGCATATCGTTTTTCTGACTGCGTAGTCTTTTCTCCCCTTTCGTTTCAATCCGTCACGGGTTTGTCTGGATGATGGTGGTGTTTGTGAGCACCGCCCCTTCAAGGAAGACGCGCAGGCGCAGGTAGGTGGAGGAGTCTCCGTCGTCGTCTCTTGTGATCAGGAGGGCACGGTTGGGTTGGCCGAGTCTTGCGGCGGCATCAGGGGGGAGGGCCGGAGACAAGCGTATCCAGTGGGTTCTGCCCTCTATATCGTCCTCGTCTATTGAGTGGATGATGATTTCGGTTGCGGTGGCGTCCTCTACGATGGTTGCGGTTACGGGCCAGGTGTTGCCGCTGATGTTGTTGAACAGGTGGTTGATGTCGCCGCCCCCGATTGGTCTTGCGTTGAGGGAGAAAGTCACATCTTGCACGGCCATGCGGTCGAGTGTGATGGTTGCGGTGGCGGTTGGGGCGTTTGTTTCTGTGTTGCTCTGTGTGATGGTGCGGGGCAGGACGGTGATGGTCATGATGGGGGTGTCGCTGTCTTCTATGGTCAGGGTGGCTTGCAGGGGCAGGGCCTGGGGCGAGATGCGGGGGTTTTCGGTGGTGACTTGCAGGTGGATGGTTTTGTCGGGGCCGTTGTAGCCTGGATTGTTGATTGTCTGGATGGTGAAGGTGGCGGAAGTGGAGTCGGCTTCGGCTGTGATGGTGTCGGGGAGTGTGTAGTCTTCGCCCTCAACGGCGGTACCGGCGCCGGTGGTGGTGATGGTGAATTGTGCGGCGTTGAGCAGCCGGTCGCTGAAGTGGATGGTGGCGGTTGCGATGTTTCCTTCGGTGATGCGTTGGGGTATGTGCAGGGTTGGCCTGATGCCTTCGCTTTGCAGTGTCATGGTTGCGGTGCGTACCATGGTTCGGTAGTCTGTGGTTGAGCGTTCGTCGTTGACCGAGACTTGCAGTGTGATTTCACTGCCGCTGGTTCCAGCGGCGCGGACGGTCATTCTCTGCGGGATGTGCCAGTTGCGGGAAGTGAAGGTCAGTGTGGAGGGTGTGACGACGGCATCGGCGTCAGAGAGCGGGGTGGCGACGCCTTCCAGCACAACGACCTCGCCGGAGGAGGGCCGGACGGGTTCTCTTGTCAATGACAGGTCAATGTAGCCGCTGGTTCCTTCGGCGATGGTGGTTTGTGAGGAGTGAATGCGAATGCCGGGTGTTGCGACGGAATAGAGGGCGTTTGCGATGTTCAGGGCGCCGCCGGAGGCGACGGTGTCTGTGATGACAACGCTCGGGGTGCCGTCTATAACAACGGTGGCAGTGGTTTTGAATGTATCGAAGCGGTCCACGGTACCAAGCAGCGCACTGCGCACCTCGGCAATGGTCAGGTCCGGCCTGAACGACCACAACAGGGCGGCGGCGGCGGCGACATGGGGGGCTGCAAGGGAAGTCCCCCCGACACTAAGTTTTCTGTAACCATCCGTTTGGGAACGATCCAGGACATGCAAATCCTCGGCGGGCGCGTACAAGTCGCCTACATTGGCACCGTAGTTGGAGGCAAGTACACCAGGGGTATCCACCCAACGAGTTCGGGAATCTTCACTCTGCCCCGCGACAACAATCATGTTATCGGTTTTGAGGCAGCCCGGGTCAATCTGCTTCGTCTTCTGTGGTGTGCTGGCGTAATTTATATCGCGGTTTCCAATTGGCTGGACAAACAGGATTCCCTGCTGTCCAGCGTCTCTAATTGCATTGTAATCATTCAAATCATCATCGTCCGGGGTAATTGGATTGCAACCTTCTACGAGGCCTCTGCTGTGATTGACGACCCTGACATTGACTCCCAAATCCCGCATGTCCATGACATACTCTAATCCCTCCACGGTGCCGCCCTCCACATACATAATCCGGGTATTCCAGATGACGCCTGTGATTGCGTAATCGTTGTTTCCTCGCGCCAGAACACTGGAAACTGACCTGCCGTGAGTATCACCCTCACGAAAAATCCTGCCATCTGCGGGGGTGTTGTCCAGGTTACAGCCATGTATATCGTCTATGCATCCGTTGTTGTCATCGTCTATGCCGGGCAGGCCCTCAGTTTCACTGCTGTTGACCCAAAGGTTGAGAAACAAGTCTGGATGAATGTCATCAAGGCCGGAGCTTTCGAGTACCGCAATAACGACGTTGTCACTGCCGGTGATATAAGCCCACGCTTCCGGGGCATCTATGTCCACATCGCGGACGGGGTCGTGAAGGTTGGTTTGTTTCCTGAAGGCCGGGTCATTAGGCCAGACGCTGAAAGATTGCATTTTTTCTTCTTTGTATGCGTGCTTCACTGAAGGGTCTTGGCGGATAATCTCCAACAGCCAATCTGTGTCCCATGCGGCGGGTACTTTGACGGCGGAGATGTCGAAATGGCCAAGGTAGGGTATGTGAACCTCTTTCATTTGGGAGAGTACCGCCATTGGGCCGTTGGCAGGTTCGGGTACGCCGGACAAGCGTTTGACCAGTAGTGTTTGGCGTTCGGCTTTACCTTTAATGAGATGTTCAGGAATGGTCTTGATGTTTTTCAGTACGGGCTGGAAGTCTTTGTGCGCGGTGTTTGTGCCGGATGTTGCGGCTTTATAACGAGGTGGTGTTGAAGATTCAGCCAGCAAAATCATCATCAGGGCGGCAACAGCCCCCCCGATGTACCATCCGGCTTTTCCTGTTTTCCGAAAAAAATACATATTGGAAGAAGGGTTTGCAGCGGCAAAAAATACCGATTTTTCAATGGATATGATATACCATACCAAAGGGTGGTTTCTATGGTAGTATCGGCCATCCGTATGAACGGGACATTCATATGAAACCGACTCTTGCAGCAGCGAGACTGCTTTCCATATCAGCGGCATGGGCAATCCTGTCGTTTGCGGCACCCCTGCATGGTGCGTCGCCGGGCTTTCCCTTTGCCGAGGACTTTCAGTCACAACTGCTGCTGAACAGCACTCGCTGATTGGCCTCGCCGCCACCGCGCCGCTGCGCTGATATTCCACGCGGCGGCGCTTGCGCCGCGCAACCATTGATACCCGTTGGCGGCGAAGGGGCGCCGCCGCAATGCCTTTTCCGGTTTTCCGCACGGCCACTGACGCCAGTGCCGACGCCAACCCCCCGGATGCCCGCTTTCGCAGGAATGGCGGCAAGGTGGTATCCTAAGATTCCTGCTTTCGCAGGAATGGCGGGAAGGTTGCAGGAATGGCGGAGGGGCGGGTGGCAGTGCTGCACCAACCACCGGCGCCGCCACTGCACCGCCATTCCCGCCTTCGTGTGCAGTCCCGCTTGATTGTGTATATTTTGCCGGCATTCAATCCGGCAACGCATGGATGTAAAGCGGAAGTTGCGAGATGGACATTACATTGCACAAATCAGCCGGCACCACGCCGGCGGCGCGGATGTCATCGGCGCGCGGATTGCCTGCGTGCGCGAATCGGTGCGGGTAAGCGAACGATGAAAGTGCTGGTGACCGGCGGCGCCGGTTATGTCGGCAGTCATGTCGTGCTGGCGCTGGCGGAAGACGGCCACGACCTCGTCGTTTGCGACGACCTGTCCGGCGGCGCGCGCGAGGCGGTGCTGGCCGGTGAACTGGTCGTCGCCGACATCGGCGGCGACGGCCTGGATGCGCTGCTCGGGCGCGGCGCTTTCGACGCCGTCGTGCACCTGGCCGCGTCGGTGTCGGCGCCGGAGTCGGTGCGCGAGCCGTGCCGCTATTACGCCAACAACACCGCGGCCACATTGAATTTGCTCGACGGCTGCCGCCGCCACGGTGTGCGGCATTTTGTCTTCTCTTCAACCGCGGCGGTCTATGGCGCGCCGTCGTCGCAGCCGATCGCCGAAGACGCGCCGACGCGGCCAATCAACCCGTACGGCGGCTCCAAACTGGCCTGCGAGATGATGGCGGCGGACATCGCCCGCGCCGCCGGTTTCAACTGCGTGATTCTGCGCTATTTCAATGTCGCCGGCGCCGACCCGGACGCCCGCATCGGCCAGCGCAGCGAGGCCGCCGAACATCTAATCACAATGGCCTGCCGTGCCGCCGCCGGGCGGATTGACGGCGTCGCCGTGTACGGCGCCGACTACGACACCCGCGACGGCACCTGCGTGCGCGATTACATTCATGTTCACGACATCGCCGACGCGCACCGCTGCGCGCTGGCCTATCTGGAGCAACTTGCGCGGCAGAAGAAGACGCCGGAGACGCAGATTCTGAACTGCGGCTATGGCCGCGGTTACAGCGTCGCCGAGGTGCTGGATGCGGCGAAGCGCGTAACCGGCGCCGACTTTCCGGTTACCGCCGCGCCGCGCCGCGCCGGAGACCCGCCGGAACTGGTCGCCGACAACCGCCGGATACGGAAAGTGCTGGGCTGGACGCCGCGCCACGACCATCTCGACGCCATCATCGGCAGCGCGTGGCGCTGGCAGCGCCGCCTCGCCGCCGGAGAAACACTGTGAACATGAGCGCCGCATCACCGCGCCGTTCGCGCGCGCAGCGCCGCCTCGCCGCAGGGGAAGCGCCGTGAACGCGGGTTGGCAGTATTATGTTTTCCTGGCCGCGGCGCTGGCCGGGTTTTCGGCGTTTTTCATCACATTCAATATCAGTTGGTATTACCTGATGCCCGCCGCCGCGTTTTTCATCACACTGGAATTAACGCAGCATCTGACGCGCATCCTGGCGTCGCGGCGCATTCTCGACATTCCCAATGCACGGAGTTCGCACGCCGAGCCGGTGCCGCGTGGCGGCGGGCTGGCGGCGGTCGTCGTGTTTCTGGCGGCGATTGCGCTGCTGCACGCAACCGCCGGCTTTGACACGCGGCTGTTCTGGGCGCTGCTGGCCGGCGGCGGCCTGGTCGCCGCCGTCGGCCTCGCCGACGACATCGTCGGCCTGCCGACGCCGGTGCGCTTCACACTGACGCTGGCGGCGGTCGCGGCCTGCTGCCTGTGGCTGGGAACGCCGCCGCTGGCGTTCGGCGCGCAGGTCATCGCGCCGGGCGGCGCGCTCTACCTGCTGCAAGGGCTGCTGCTGCTGTGGGTGCTGAACTTCTTCAATTTCATGGACGGCATAGACGCCATCGCCGGCATTGAGGCCATCACCATCGCGCTGGCGGCGGCGGCCATCCTGTGGTTTGTGTCGCCGGGGCATTATGCGGTCGCGCCGCTGGCGGTGCTGGCGGCGGCGGTCGCCGGCTTCACGGTCTGGAACTGGCCGCCGGCGCAGGTGTTCATGGGCGACACCGCCAGCGGCTTTCTCGGTTTCTGCCTCGGCCTGTTCGCAATCCGCACGGCGATGGACGGCGCGATGACGGTGTGGGCGTGGATGATTTTGTTCGGCGTGTTTTTCTGCGACGCGACCGTTACGCTGCTGCGGCGGTTGTGGCGCCGCCAGAAAGTCTATCAGGCGCACCGCGACCACGCCTATCAGCGCTTCGCGCGCGCATTGCAGCGGCGCTTTGACGCCGGTCGCGGCAACGCGCGCACACGCGCGCACGCCGCCGTGTCGCTCGGCGTCGCCGCGGTCAATGTGTTGTGGCTGGCGCCGCTGGCGCTGCTGGCCGCGCTGCGCCCGGCATGGGGCGCATGGTGCGCGGCGCTGGCGCTGCTGCCGCTGGCTGCGGTGGCGCTGTCGGCAGGCGCCGGCGGCGGCAAACCGCAGCGCGGAGACGGGCAATGCTGACCTGGCTTGCCCATCTGCCGCGGACGGCGAAACGCCTCGTGACGGCGGCGGCGGATTCGGTTATCAGCGTTTTCTCGCTGTGGGCGGCGCTGTCGCTGCGCCTTGAGCAGTGGGTGCCGCTGGACGGGCGCTGGTGGCCGCTGTTTGTCGCGGCGCCGCTGACGGCGATTCCGGTGTTTGTCCGCACCGGTCTCTACCGCGCCGTCGTCCGCCATTTCTCGCTCGAGGCCATCGGCACCGTCGCGCTGGCGGTTACGCTGGCGATCGCGCTGTGGGGCGTCGCGGCGCTGTTTCTCGACATCCGCGAACTGCCGCGCTCGGTGATATTGATAGACTGGTTCATCTTCTTCACGCTGACGGTCGGCAGCCGCGTGGTCATGCACTACCTGTTGCTGGCGCGGCCCGGCAAACTGGCGCAGACGCCGGTCGCGATTTACGGCGCCGGCGACGAGGGCGCGCAACTGGCGCGGATGCTGCTGGCTTCCGACACCGGCTACCGGCCCGAATTTTTCATTGATGAAAACAACGATTTGCAGGGCGGCGAGATTGCCGGTCTGCGCGTCGTTGCGCCGGATGAACTGGCGCGGCTGGCCGGGCGCATTGAGGAGGTGCTGGTGACGGCCTTTGCCGACGACGCCGACAACGACGAGCGATTGCGCGTGCTGAATTTTCTGGGCACGCACCCGGTCAGGACGAAAGTCCTGCCGCCGATGAAGGAATGGGTCGCCGGGCGCGTCCATCTGGACCGCATCCACCGCGTCGAGATTGAAGACCTGCTGGGGCGCGACCCGGTGCCGCCCGACCGCGCGCTGCTGGAGGCCGGCGTTCGCGGGCGCTGCGTGCTCGTCACCGGCGCCGGCGGCTCCATCGGCTCGCAGTTGTGCGAGCAGTTGCTGGCGCTGGAGGCGGGGCGGCTGCTGCTGGTTGAACAGTCGGAATACGCGCTGTTCGCGATTCAGCAGCGGCTGGCCGCGCTGGCCTCGCCGGACGCGCCGGACGCGCCGCGCGCGGCGACCGACATCGTGCCGCTGCTGGGGTCGGTCGAGGACGCCGGTTTCATCGCCGAGGTGTTCCGTGCGTGGCCGGTGGACACGGTTTATCACGCCGCCGCCTACAAGCATGTGCCGATTGTCGAGGGCAACCTGATCGCCGGCGTCAGAAACAATGTGCTCGGCACGCGCGTCGTCGCGGCGGCGGCGAAGGCCGCGTCGGCGGGCCGCTTTGTGCTGATTTCAACCGACAAGGCGGTGCGCCCGGCGAGCATCATGGGCGCCAGCAAGCGCCTCGCCGAGATGCTGCTGCAATCCCTTGCCGGTCTCGGCGGCGGCACCTGTTTCTCGATTGTGCGCTTCGGCAATGTGCTGGGGTCGTCGGGTTCGGTCATCCCGCTGTTTCGCGGCCAGATTGACCGCCGCGAGGCCGTCACCGTCACCCACCCGGAAGCCGAGCGCTATTTCATGACGCTGCGCGAGGCCGCGGAACTGGTCATTCAGGCCGGAATGCTGGCGAACAGCGGCGATGTGCTGTTGCTGGACATGGGCAAACCGGTAAAAATCGCCGAAGTGGCGCGGAAAATGATATATTTAAGCGGCCTGCGAGCGAGCGGGCGCGACAATGAACAAAGCGACATTGAAATCCGCTACACCGGCCTGCGGCCCGGCGAAAAGCTGCGCGAGGAATTGTTGACCGGCGGCGCCGAAACCACCTCCCACCCGAAAATCATGCGCGCGCTGGAGCCGTGCCCGCAGTGGCCGCGCATGGAGGCCGTGCTGCAATCCGTCGAGCAAGCCATCACGGCGCGCGATGCGCCCGAACTGGGACGCCTGCTGGCGCGGGAGGTGCCATCCTACGACGGCGGCGAGACGCTGAACGACTTGTTGTGGCGCGCGCGCGGCGGGAGCGAGGAACGATGAGCGCGCGCAAGGTCTTTGTGCGCACGCACGGCTGCCAGATGAACGACTACGATTCCGGCAAGATACTCGACATCCTCGCGGCCTCGCACGACATGACGCCGGCGGACTCGCCGGAAGAGGCCGATGTGCTGCTGCTGAACACCTGCTCGGTGCGCGAAAAGGCGCAGGAGAAGGTGTTCTCCGAACTCGGGCGCTGGAAGGCGCTGAAGCGGCGCAAGCCGGGCGTTGTCATCGGCGTCGGCGGCTGCGTCGCCAGCCAGGAGGGCGACGCCATCCGCGCGCGCGCGCCGTGCGTGGACATCGTCTTCGGGCCGCAGACGATACAGCGGCTGCCGGCGATGCTGGACAGCGTCAAGCGCGATGGCAGGCCGACGGTGGACATCCGCTTCCCGGAGATGGAGAAATTCGACCGCCTGCCGGAGGCGCGCGCCGACGGCCCCACCGCCTTCGTCTCCATCATGGAGGGGTGCAGCAAGTACTGCACCTTCTGCGTCGTCCCGTACACACGCGGCGAGGAAGTCAGCCGCCCGCTGCATGGCGTGCTCGGCGAGGTCGCCGCGCTGGCGGCGCAGGGTGTGCGCGAGGTGACGCTGCTGGGGCAGAATGTCAACGGCTACCGCCGGCGCGACGGCGGCGACTGCACCGACTTCGCGACGCTGCTGTACCATGTCGCCGCCGTCCCCGGCATTGACCGCATCCGCTACACGACCTCGCACCCGATTGAGTTCAGCGACGGCCTGATTGAGGCCCACGCCGCGATTCCGCAACTGGCAGGGCATCTGCACCTGCCGGTGCAAAGCGGCTCCGACCGCATTCTCGCGCTGATGAAGCGCGGCTACACGGCGCCGGAATACAAGTCCATCGTGCGCAAACTCAGGAAGGCGCGCCCGAACCTGTCGCTGTCGTCCGACTTCATCGTCGGCTTTCCCGGCGAGAGCGACGACGACTTCGAGCGCACGATGGCGCTGATTGAGGAGGTCGGCTACGACCAGTCCTTCAGTTTTCTGTACAGCCGCCGCCCCGGCACGCCCGCCGCCGCGCTGCCCGACGACACGCCGCCGGAGGTCAAGAAACACCGGCTGGCGCGCTTGCAGCGGCGCATCACAGCGATGGCCGCCGCCATTTCGGAGGCGATGGTCGGCGCCGTCGAGCGCGTGCTGGTGTGCGGCCCGTCGAAGAAGACGCCGGGGCAGGTCTGCGGGCGCACCGAGAACAACCGGGTCGTCAACTTTGACGCCGGGCCGGAATGGACGGGCCGCTGGGCCGAGGTCGAGATCACGCGGGCGCTGCCGAATTCGCTGCAGGGCAGGCTGGTGAGCCATTGAAAGCCGCGCCGCTGAGCGCCGAGGTCGTTGTGCTGGAGCCGGCGAACCTGTCGCATCTGGCCAGTTTGTGCGGGCCGCTGAACCGCAACATCCGCGAACTGGAGCGCCATCTGGATGTGCGTATCGTGCAGCAGGGAAACCGCTTCTCGATCGCCGGCGACGCGGCGCCGCGCCGCGCTGCGGCGCGCCTGCTGCGGTCGCTGTACGCCGAGGCCGACCGCGGCCTGACGCTTGACGACATCCAGATGAGTTTGCAGCCGAGTTCGCTTGGCACCGGCGATGACGCCGATGACGCCGATGACGCCGCCGCCGGCGTTCGCATCCGCAAGAAAACCGTCCGCGCGCGCGGACGCCGCCAGGCCGGTTATCTTCGCAACATGGAACGGTTTGACCTGACCTTCGGCATCGGCCCCGCCGGCACCGGCAAGACCTGGCTGGCCGTCGCCAGGGCCGTCGAGATACTGGAGCGCGGGCAGGTCGGCAAACTGGTGCTGATACGGCCCGCGGTCGAGGCCGGCGAGCGGCTCGGCTTTCTGCCGGGCGACTTCTCGCAGAAGATTGATCCGTATCTGCGCCCGATTTACGACGCGCTCTACGAGATGGTCGGCTTCGACCGCGTCAACCGATTGATTGAGCGCGGCGTCATCGAGGTCGCGCCGCTCGCCTACATGCGCGGGCGCTCGCTGAACGGCGCCTTCATCATCCTCGACGAGGCGCAGAACACGACGGTCGAGCAGATGAAGATGTTCCTGACGCGCATCGGCTTCGGCTCGAAGGCGGTCGTCACCGGCGACATCACGCAGGTGGATTTGCCGCGCGGCGCCGAGTCGGGGCTGCGCAACGCGCTGTCGGTGCTGAAGTCCGTCGGCGGCATCGGCTTCAGTTTCTTTGATTCCGACGATGTCATTCGCCACCCGCTGGTGCGAAAGATCGTCAACGCCTACGACCGCGGGAAGGGAGCGTCTTCCTGACGCCGATGGAAGTCATCGTGCAGGTCGCCGCCCGCCCGCCGCCCGCCCATCTGCCGGCGGCGGCGGAATTCCGCGCCTGGGCCGACGCCGTGTCGCCGCGCGCGCTGCGCGTGTGCGTGCGCATCGTCGGCGAGGAGGAGTCGGCGGCGCTGAATCTGCGCTACCGCGGACGCGATCATGCGGCCAATGTGCTGTCGTTTCCGTTTGAGGCGCCGCCGGCGCCGGTCGAGCACGATTATCTGGGCGAC
>JAPPQC010000044.1 GCA_028817225.1 Gammaproteobacteria bacterium
GGCGCCAGCGTTCAGTTGCGGGCGGGGGATTTCGCCGACATGCCGAACCTGCAAGAACTGGACTTGCGCGACAACGGCATCCGGGTTTTGCCGGAGCGCCTGCTCGCCGGTGTTCCGGCGGCCTTTCGCCGCCTCGACATCAGGGACAACCCGGTTGCGCGCATTCCGGTGCAGGTTCTGGTGGATTGGGATGACGGTGCCGCGGACGAGGAGATGTTTGTTGACCAGGAAGACCGTCTCGCCGGCTTTCAATACAGGCTGGCGGACGGCACGACGCTGTCGAGGCTGGTTCTGCTTGAAGACGGACGAATAACAACGAGGCGCAACTTCGATTTTCAGATCATTTTGCCGGACGGCATTCCGCAACTTTCAGAGAATGTATTTTTGCCGAACGGGTTTGCGTTGAACCCGCGTGAGACGGCGATGAGGCTGCGCACTGGCGGGGAGGAGCCGCCCAATCGCCTGAATCCGCCCGCTTCGATTATCGGCACGGTCACGGTTCATAACAAGAGCATATCATGGACGCCGGATGAGGATTTTGAACAAGAAATAGATAGACGCATGCTGCTGTGGCAATTGGTTGATGCCCGTATTTTTTATTTGTCGAATGGCGTATTCCAGAGAAATCTGGCGGTCGAGGCAATCCCGGTGGAGGTGCGCGAGAGTTTTGCGCTCGGCGACGGCAACCCGGCGTTGAACCGGATTGCGGCGGGCGCGCCGGCGGGGTCGCCGGTCATCGGCTGGCAGCCGCAGCCGATGCCCAGCGCCGGCGCCGCGGTCGCGGCGGGACTCGACTACGCATACGCGCTGCTGTCGGACGCCGGTGGTTTGTTCGTGATTGACACCGCAAGCGGCGCCTTGTCGGTGGCGCCGGGGCGGTCGCTGTCCGCCATGCCGTCAAGCCATCACCTGACGGTGATGGCGGCGGTGGACGGGCCGGGTTTTACGCTGACGGCGACGGCGCCGGTGACGGTTGAAACCAGCGACGCCGTGTTCAGCATCTGTGGCCGCAGTCCGCGGGTGCGGGCCGCCATACTGGCGAGCAGTTCGGAGTTCACTCATTGCGCTTCCGTTGACAGGGCGCTGCTGGGCGCGGTCGGCGCGCTGACCGTCACTTCCGGCGGCGGCACGGTGCAGTTTCTCAGCGGGGATTTCCATGGCCTGCCGGGCCTGCGGACACTGGACTTGAGCGACAACGGCATCCGCGATTTCCCGGAGGACCTGCTCGACGGCGTTGCCGACGGACTCATCCGCCTCGATTTGAGCGGCAACCCCGCCACCCGCATCCCGGTGCAGATTCTGGCCGTGCTCAATGCCGGGAATGAGCGGGGCACCTTGCTGATGGACGAAGAAGACCGCCTCTCCGCCTTTCAATACACGCTGGACGACAGTCAGGCGACGCCCTTGTCGAGGGCGGTGCTGCACGAGGGGCGGGGCGAGCGTCGTTTCCGGGTTTCCCTGCCGGATGATATTGCTGGTTCCGGTTTGTGGGAGTTTGCCCTGCATCGTCAAGAGTTGAATAATCCGGATCCCCAAATTTCAGTCCGATGGGAGCGCAACATCGGGGATCGTATTGAATTCACTGAACAAAGCGGCCAGGAAGAGGTCATCACGATGTCCGCCATGCAGGACGATGATTTCATTGAAGAGACACGCAGGCTGATATGGGTGGTCCGCGGAGATTCCGCTTTCTTCATGACAGGGTCGGGACGCAACATCAACCTGTTCACCGAGGCGTTTCCGGTGGAGGTGCGCGAGACCCTTGCGCTGCGCGATGGAAACCCGGCGCCCAACCGGGTCGCGCCGGGCACGCCGGCGGGGCTGCCGGTTACCGGGTGGAGGCCGCGGGCTGTGCCCAGCGCATCCAGCACAGTTACGGCGGCGCTGAATTATGAATACGAACTGACATCCAACCCCGACGGATTGTTCGCAATCAACACCGCGAACGGCGCCCTGTCGCTGGCGCCCGGAGGCGTGCTGCCCGCCGCCCCGTCGAGCCACGATGCGGTTGTGATGGTTGCCGCCGCCGGGCAACATCTTGTGCTGACGGCGACGGCGGCGGTGACCGTCGTGCAGGACACCGGCTCCTGGTACATCTGCGACCGCACGCCGGCGGTGCAGCGGGCCATTCTGGCGGCGAAGGGCGGCGGCTGCGCGTTCGTCGCCGGGCCTCTGGCATTCGGCGCACTGGCGGTTACCGGGTCGGTCGCCGCCTTGCAGCGAGGGGACTTCCGCGGCGTCGGCGTCACCGACACCCTGTCGTTGTCGAATCTCGGATTGCAGGGCCTGTCGGCGGAGGTTTTCGAGGGTATCGGCGTGATTCATGGGCTGGATATTTCAGGGAACAATCTCCGCAACCTGCCTGTGGATGTTTTCAGCCATCTGCCCGCGGGCTTGTGCCGAACCCGGATTCATCGCAATCCGCTGACCCGTTTGCCAATCCGGCTGCTGGCGGGCTTGAAAAGAATTGCGCCCGTATCGGCCTCGAGGCGATGCAGCAACACAGCCGGGCAGGGGTCTTTGGTGATTGAGGGAGACTACCCTGTTGACACCGACGGGGACGGCGAACTGAACCTGGAGCATACACCGACGCCGGACTATCTCGGCAACATTCGCTACATTGATGCGGACACCGGCAGGGCCGTGTCGTCGGGTCTTGTTTTGACGGAAGGAGAATCCCGCCGGCTCCGGGTTGAACTGGACGCTCTTCCGGGCGTCAACGGCAGGCTTGCCCTGGGCGGCGTTACTGGCCGGTTTTCGCCGGAACCGGCCCATCTGGTGTTCGGTTCGTTTTCTGAAACGGCCCGGATTGAGGTAACGGTGACGGCCAATGCGGACGACAACCGCGAGCATGAAACGGCGCCCTTGTTCTGGCGCGATGTATCGGACAGCGAAGAGATACCGGGCGACGGGTATTACGAAGGAACGGTGAGCAGCGCCAGCCTTGTGGTGTCCGGATACGACGGCGACCGGGCCACCGGCGGCATCCGTGTCAGAAGTGCGTGGGGCCTGCGAACACCGCCCCTGCCGGTGAGGATACTTGAGCCGGTCGCGATTGAAGACACCGATTCCGAACCCAACCGCATCTGGCGGGGTGTGTCGTCCGGAACCGGCGTGGTTGGCTGGGCGCCGCGGATTCTGGTGGACGGCGCCGCCTCCGCGGAAACATCTTATTCGCTGGTGTCGGACGCCGGCGGCTTGTTTGCGATTGACACCGCGAGCGGCGCCTTGTCGGCGCACGGCGGCTGGCCGCTGATGGAGGCGGGACGGCGCGACATCATTGTCGGCACGGATTACAGGGGGGCGCCCGCGACGCGGACGGTGGCCGTCGAGGTGTTCGGCGCATTGTCGCTTGAAGACGCCGATGTCGCGCAAAACGCCGCCACCGTCGGCGACGCGGAGGATGCGCCGGTGCGCGGAATCAGGCCGCTGATGCGCGCCGACAGCGCCGTTGTCACGAGCGGCGTTGTCTGGACGCTGGCCGGCGGCGGCGGTTTGTTCCATGCGGACACCTCATCGGGCGCGATTTTGCTGACGCGGTCGCCGGCAAATGAGGACACCGGTGTCTCGACGATAATGCTGACGGCGTCGTACGCCGGCGCCGAGGCGAGTTTGCCGCTGCCCGTCGTTGTTTCGCTGCCGGGCCGCGTCAATATCTGCGACCGCACGCCGGAGGTGCAGACGGCCATTCTGGCGGTGACGGCCTCCGCTGATGCCTGCGGTTCCGTCTCGCTGTCGGAAATAGGGGGCATTATGAGTCTCAGAGTCAATCGTCAGGCGGCCCACATTGCGGTGACGGACTTGTCGAATCTTGATTTCCGGCGGATGCCGGGTCTGGAAAGGCTGTGGTTGAACGGGCTTGGGTTGACGAATTTGCCCGCCGGGATTTTCAGGACTTCAATCGCCCTGAGCATGTTGCGTCTGCAAGGCAACGACATGGCGACTTTGCCGGCGCAGTTGCTGGCCGATTTGGGGCATCTGAATTTTGTGCGGGTGGATCCACAGGTTCGGGTCGGCGATATCCGTTACCGGGTGGACGGCGAGGTTGCGACGGGGACGCTGGTCATCAGCAAAGACCAAAGCCGCGATGTTCTGGTGGAGGCGGTCGGCGGCCTCCACACCACCTTGACGCTGACTTTTCAGGCGCAGGGCGCGCCGGTCGTCGCGACGCCGACGGTGATTGAAATCAACCCGTCCGCCGCCGCGCACAGCGTGCGGCTGAGCGCCGTTGCGGACGCGGATATCGTGCACAACAAAGGCCCGGTGTCGTGGAAGTGGGACATGGCTACTGCGGTGCAGCGCGGCACGGATGATCATATCCCGACACCCGACTTGGCGGTGCGCGTCAACGAGACGGTTGCATTGACCGACACCAACCCGGCGGTCAACCGGCTGCGCGAAGACGCGGTGGATGATGTCGCGGTGGCCGGCTGGTCGCCGCAGGTGACTGCGGGCGGCGTCGCCGTGCCGACGACGGCGGTGAGTTACCGCCTGACGGCGGACGCCGGCGGGCTGTTCGAGGCAAACAGCGCGACCGGCGCATTGTCGCTGGCGGACGGGCGGGCGCTGGATTACGCGGTGTCGAGCAGGCACACGGTTACGGTGGAAGCCAACTACGACGGCGTTGCGGCGTTGCATTCGGTTGTCATTGATGTGCAGGATGTGACCGACATTTGCAGCCGCACGGACGCGGTGGCAAACGCCATTCTGGCGGCGACGCCCGCGGATGATGCCTGTGGGGCGGTGCTGGTTTCGGAACTGGAGGCGATTACGGCGCTGACGGCCACCGCCGTTGCAGCGTTTGTGACGGAGGCGGATTTTGACGGCCTGCCGAATCTTGAAGACCTGGATTTGATTGGCGCCGGCGCGGTTCGCCTGCCGGTGCAATTCGTGGCCAATTTTGCAACAGGGGCGGGTGCTGCGAACCTGCGGGTGGACCGGCGCGCGCGCATCAGCGGCCTCGTCTATCGCGATGATGGAAGCGGCGAAGTCATCACGCCGCCTCTGGTGCTGGACGAGGGCGCGACCCGCACGCTGCGGGTCGGGACCGGCGGCGTTTCCGGTCGGGTGCTGCGTTTTTCGCTGGCCGGGGGGGCCTTGCGCGGGGTGACTGCGACGGACAGTCTTGAGTTGGGTTCGCCGTCCACGCCGACGCTGGAGTTGACGGCGCTGACGGATGAGGATTTCAACCCGGCCAGCGGCATGCTGGTGTGGGCGCTTGAGTCGCCTGCGGGCAATCTCCGGATTCTGTCGCCTGTCGGCGCGGACCTGGCGTTTCATCTGTTGCTGACGGAAGGCTTGCGGGTGGATGTGCGCGAGGCGGATGTGTTTGAAGACGCCGACCCGGCGGACAACCGGATCAGCGAGGCGGCGGTGACGAGCACGGCGGTGTCGGGCTGGTCGCCGCGGGTTCTGGTGAACGGTGTTGCGACGACGGCGGTGCGTTACCGCCTTGCGGATGATGCGGGCGGTTTGTTCGCCATTGATTCGGCGACCGGCGCGCTGTCGCTGGCCGGGGAACTGGATTATGAGGCGTCCACCTTTCATGCCGTCGAGGTGGCCGCGCGGGTGACGGATACCGGCGTGACGGCGTCACTGGCGGCGGTCATCCGCGTGGACAATGTTGTCGAGGAGGTGGTGCTTGAGGCGGCGCCGAATGTGTATCAGATTGAGGAGTATGCATCGTCAGGCACCCGCGTTGATGTCGCGCTGGTGGTGAAGACCGAAGACGATGTTACGCGCACGGACAGTGTGACTTATTCGCTGACCGGCAGCACGGCGTTCCGGATAACGACCGTCGGTGAGATTTTCGTGTCGGGTGCGCTGGATTATGAGGAAACAACATCGCACACGCTGAGGATTACCGCAACCTATGAGGGAGTGACATCGGATGAAGCGCTGTTGACTGTCAATGTGGAAGATTTGTCGTTGTCGTTGTCGGGAACGACGATTGGCACAATCATCGAGAACGCCACATCAGGGGCGGTGGTGCAAAGCCTTGAAATATCCGCCCTGTTCGGCGGTACAACGGTGACGACAACAGCAGATTGGGCGTTGTCGGGAACCGGTGAGGAGGTTTTCATTGTAACGACGGATGACAGCGTTGCCCGCTTGCAATTGTCGGATGCGGAACTGGATCGGGAGACAACGCCGACCTACACACTGACATTGATGGCGACCTATCTGTCGGATGAATCCGCCAGCACACAGGTTACGGTGAATGTGCAAAACGCTGTGGAGAGTGTGACGCTTGAGGCGATTCCGAGTGTGTATCAGATTAAAGAAGGCGTGTCGTCGGGCACCCGTGTTGATGTCGCGCTGGTGGTGAAGACCGAAGACGATGTGACGCGCACGGACGGTGTGATGTATGAGTTGACCGGCAGCGCGGCGTTCCGGATAACAACCGTCGGCGAGATTTTCGTGTCGGGTGCGCTGGACTACGAGGAAACAACATCGCACACGCTGAGGATTACCGCGATTTATCAGGGAGTGACATCGGATGAAGCGCTGTTGATTGTCAATGTGGAAGATTTGTCGTTGTCTTTGTCGGGAACGACAGTTGGCACAATCGCGGAGAACGCCACATCGGGCACGACAGTAACCGGCATGGAAATATCGGCCTTGTTCGGCGGTACAACGGTGACGACAACAGCAGATTGGGCGTTGTCGGGAACCGGCGTGGAGGTTTTCATTGTAACGACGGACGATGACATTGCCCGCTTGCAGTTGTCGGATGCGGAACTGGATCGGGAGACAACGCCGACCTACACACTGACATTGATGGCGACCTATCTGTCGGATGAATCCGCCAGCACGCAGGTTACGGTGAATGTGCAAAACGCTGTGGAGAGTGTGGCGCTTGAGGCGATGCCGGATGTGTATCAGATTAGGGAAGGCGTGTCGTCGGGCACCCGTGTTGATGTCGCGCTGGTGGTGAAGACCGAAGACGATGTGACGCGCACGGACGATGTGACTTATTCGCTGACCGGCAGTGCGGCGTTCCGGATAACGACCGTCGGCGAGATTTTCGTGTCAGGTGCGCTGGACTACGAGGAAACAACATCGCACACGCTGAGGATTACCGCAACCTATGAGGGAGTGACATCGGATGAAGCGCTGTTGACTGTCAATGTGGAAGATTTGTCGTTGTCGTTGTCGGGAACGACGATTGGCACAATCATCGAGAACGCCACATCAGGGGCGGTGGTGCAAAGCCTTGAAATATCCGCCCTGTTCGGCGGTACAACGGTGACGACAACAGCAGATTGGGCGTTGTCGGGAACCGGTGAGGAGGTTTTCATTGTAACGACGGATGATGACATTGCCCGCTTGCAATTGTCGGATGCGGAACTGGACCGCGAGACAACGCCGACCTACACACTGACATTGATGGCGACCTATCTGTCGGATGAATCCGCCAGCACACAGGTTACGGTGAATGTGCAAAACGCTGTGGAGAGTGTGACGCTTGAGGCGATTCCGAGTGTGTATCAGATTAAAGAAGGCGTGTCGTCGGGCACCCGTGTTGATGTCGCGCTGGTGGTGAAGACCGAAGACGATGTTACGCGCACGGACGATGTGACTTATTCGCTGACCGGCAGCGCGGCGTTCCGGATAACGACCGTCGGTGAGATTTTCGTGTCGGGTGCGCTGGATTATGAGGAAACAACATCGCACACGCTGAGGATTACCGCAACCTATGAGGGAGTGACATCGGATGAAGCGCTGTTGACTGTCAATGTGGAAGATTTGTCGCTGTCGTTGTTGGGAACGACGATTGGCACAATCGCGGAGAACGCCACATCGGGCACGACAGTAACCGGCATGGAAATATCGGCCTTGTTCGGCGGTACAACGGTGACGACAACAGCAGATTGGGCGTTGTCAGGAACCGGCGCGGAGGTTTTCATTGTAACGACGGATGATGACATTGCGCGCTTGCAGTTGTCGGATGCGGAACTGGACCGGGAGACAACGCCGACCTACACACTGACATTGATGGCGACCTATCTGTCGGACGAATCCGCCAGCACGCAGGTTACAGTGAATGTGCAAAACGCTGTGGAGAGTGTGACACTTGAGGCGACCCCGGATGCGTATCAGATTAAAGAAGGCGTGTCGTCAGGCACCCGTGTTGATGTCGCGCTGGTGGTGAAGACCGAAGATGATGTGACGCGCACGGACGATGTGACTTATTCGCTGACCGGCAGTGCGGCGTTCCGGATAACGACCGTCGGCGAGATTTTCGTGTCAGGTGCGCTGGACTACGAGGAAACAACATCGCACACGCTGAGGATTACCGCAACCTATGAGGGAGTGACATCGGATGAAGCGCTGTTGACTGTCAATGTGGAAGATTTGTCGTTGTCGTTGTCGGGAACGACAGTCGGCACAATCGCGGAGAACGCCACATCGGGCACGACAGTAACCGGCATGGAAATATCGGCCTTGTTCGGCGGTACAACGGTGACGACAACGGCAGATTGGGCGTTGTCAGGAACCGGCGCGGAGGTTTTCATTGTAACGACGGATAATGACATTGCCCGCTTGCAATTGTCGGATGCGGAACTGGATCGGGAGACAACGCCGACCTACACGCTGACATTGATGGCAACCCATCTGTCGGACGAATCCGCCAGCACGCAGGTTACAGTGAATGTGCAAAACGCTGTGGAGAGTGTGACGCTTGAGGCGATGCCGGATGTGTATCAGATTAGGGAAGGCGTGTCGTCGGGCACCCGTGTTGATGTCGCGCTGGTGGTGAAGACCGAAGACGATGTGACGCGCACGGACGATGTGACTTATTCGCTGACCGGCAGCGCGGCGTTCCGGATAACGACCGTCGGCGAGATTTTCGTGTCGGGTGCGCTGGATTATGAGGAAACAACATCGCACACGCTGAGGATTACCGCAACCTATGAGGGAGTGACATCGGATGAAGCGCTGTTGACTGTCAATGTGGAAGATTTGTCGTTGTCGTTGTCGGGAACGACGATTGGCACAATCATCGAGAACGCCACATCAGGGGCGGTGGTGCAAAGCCTTGAAATATCCGCCCTGTTCGGCGGTACAACGGTGACGACAACAGCAGATTGGGCGTTGTCGGGAACCGGTGAGGAGGTTTTCATTGTAACGACGGATGATGACATTGCGCGCTTGCAGTTGTCGGATGCGGAACTGGACCGGGAGACAACGCCGACCTACACACTGACATTGATGGCGACCTATCTGTCGGACGAATCCGCCAGCACGCAGGTTACAGTGAATGTGCAAAACGCTGTGGAGAGTGTGACACTTGAGGCGACCCCGGATGCGTATCAGATTAAAGAAGGCGTGTCGTCAGGCACCCGTGTTGATGTCGCGCTGGTGGTGAAGACCGAAGACGATGTGACGCGCACGGACGATGTGACTTATTCGCTGACCGGCAGCACGGCGTTCCGGATAACGACCGTCGGTGAGATTTTCGTGTCGGGTGCGCTGGATTATGAGGAAACAACATCGCACACGCTGAGGATTACCGCAACCTATGAGGGAGTGACATCGAATGAAGCGCTGTTGACTGTCAATGTGGAAGATTTGTCGCTGTCGTTGTCGGGAACGACAGTCGGCACAATCGCGGAGAATGCCACATCGGGCACGGTGGTAACCGGGTTGGAAATATCCGCCCTGTTCGGCGGTACAACGGTGACGACAACGGCAGATTGGGCGTTGTCAGGAACCGGCGCGGAGGTTTTCGTCGTAACGACAAACACCGGTGCTGCCCGTTTGCAGTTGTCGGATGTGCAACTGGACCATGAGACAACGCCCGCCTACACACTGTCTTTGCGGGCATCCTGGCTGGGTGAAACCACCGCCGTGCCGGTGTCCGTTGAAGTCACCGATGTTAACCGCCTGTTCATCGAACTCACGGGCACTCCTCCCCACATTGTTACTGAAACCGCGCCGCCGGGCACCCGTGTCGGCGACGCGCTGCTGACGGCGCGCACCGAAGACGGAACCGCGCGCACAAGCGAGGTGGACTGGCATATCAGCCCCGCCGCCGGCCTGTTTCGCATCACCAGCGTCGGGGCCGTCATCGTCGCCGGCGCCCTCGACTACGAGACTTCCACACTGCACACGCTGATCATCACCGCGTCGTGGCAATCCATGACCTCCAACGAGGAACGCCTCACCATCTTCGTCGCCGATGTCGAGCGCGACCCGCAACTGGTGGATTTGAACAGCCGCCCGAACACCGCGCTCAACACCACCGACGCCCGTGTCGCCGGCCTGAACCTCGCGTTCCTGACGGACGGCGTTGAGCAGACCGGCAATGTTGAGTGGATCTTCGCCGACGCCACCCCCGCGCGCACCGCGATGGCGTTCACCATCAACACCGCAACCGGCATCATCACGCTGAACGCCCCCCTCACCGCGACCTTGCCGCAAACCTATCAGGCCACGGTAACCGCCACGCAACCGGACAGAAGCGCATCGCTGCCGTTGTCCATCCGCGTGGTTTCCGGCCTGACAGTCCGCATCCGCGTCTTCCTCGAGGGCGCCGTCATCCCCTGACCCCAACGGCGCTTTCAAGGCCGCCGGCGCACATGCCGGGTCTGTCGCGGCTTCGCCCAGCCTGACCCGGCGGCACCCCGGGTCGCCAACACAAACCCGCACTCAACCTGACACACCATCCCCCAACACAAACCCGCACCCCGTTCACCCCCTCCATCCCTGACCCGCCGCCGCTTTCAATGTATAATGCGCCTCACCACACCACCAACCACCAAAAGCAACCAACCCAGGGAAAAACCATGTTCAAAACCAGCATGAAAATCGCGGATTTCGATCCCGAACTGTCCGTCGCAATGGAAGCCGAGCGCAAGCGCCAGGAGGATCACATCGAGCTGATTGCGTCGGAAAACTACACCAGCCCGCGCGTGCTGGAGGCGCAAGGCTCGGTGCTGACCAACAAATACGCCGAGGGCTACCCCGGAAAACGCTATTACGGCGGCTGCGAAAATGTGGATGTCGCCGAGCAACTCGCGATAGACCGCCTGAAGGAACTCTACGGCGCCGACTACGCCAATGTGCAGCCGCACTCCGGCTCGCAGGCCAACGCCGCGGTTTATCTCGCGCTGTGCAAGCCGGGCGACACCATCCTGGGCATGAGCCTCGCGCACGGCGGCCACCTGACGCACGGCGCCAAGGTCAATTTCTCCGGCCAGGTTTTCAACGCCCATCAGTACGGCATCAACGACGACGGCCTGCTGGTCTATGACGAGATAGAAAAACAGGCCGTTGAATGCAAACCGAAAATGATCATCGCCGGCTTTTCCGCGTATTCGCAGGTGGTGGACTGGGAGCGCATGGCCGCCATCGCCGCCAGGGTCGGCGCCTTTCTGGTCGTGGACATGGCGCATGTGTCGGGCCTGGTGGCGGCGGGCGAATACCCCAACCCGGTGCCGCACGCCGATGTCGTCACCTCGACCACGCACAAGACCCTGCGCGGCCCGCGCAGCGGCTTCATCATCGCCCGCCGCAACGAGGAGATTGCGAAGAAAATCAACTCGATGGTGTTCCCCGGAATGCAGGGCGGCCCGCTGATGCATGTCATCGCCGCGAAGGCGGTCGCGTTCAAAGAGGCGATGCAGCCGGAATTCGGGGAATACATCCGCCTCGTCAAGAGCAACGCCGTGGCCATGGCCGACACGATGATCAAGCGCGGCTACGACATCGTCTCCGGCGGCACCGAGAACCACCTGATGCTGGTCAGCCTGATTGCCCGCGGCATGACCGGCAAGGCGGCGGACGCGGCGCTCGGGCGCGCCCACATCACCGTCAACAAGAACAGCGTGCCGAACGACCCGAACTCGCCGTTTGTCACCAGCGGCCTGCGGCTCGGAACGCCGGCCATCACGACCCGCGGTTTCGACAACGCAAGCACCGTTGAACTCACCAACCTGCTGTGCGATGTGCTCGACGACATCGAGAACGAGAACACCATCGCCGCGGTGCGCGACAAGGTCGCCGGGCTGTGCCGCAAATTCCCGGTGTACGGCAACTGACAGCGCAAGCGCGCCGCCCGAAGTGAACTGCCCATTCTGCGGCGAATCCAGGACTGAAGTTACCGACACGCGGCCTGTTTCCGGCAGCAACTGCACCCGGCGGCGGCGCCAATGCAGGGTTTGCCGCAAGCGCTTCACGACCTACGAGACGCTGCACCTGACGGCGCCGAAGGTCGTCAAGCGCGATGGCCGCCGCGAGCCGTTCGACGCCGACAAACTGCGCCGCAGCATCGTCATGGCGACGGCCAAGAGGCCGGTTTCCGAAGGCGACATTGACGCGCTGGTCGAGCGGGTCGAACTCAACATCATGTCGGTCAGAAAGCAGGAGGTGGACTCCGTCCGCATCGGCCAGGCGGTGATGCGCGAACTGGAAAAACTCGACCATGTCGCCTATGTGCGCTTCGCGTCGGTGTACAGAAACTTCCAGGATGTCGGCGCGTTCCGCGAAATTGTCGAGGGAATCGGCGCCGCCGCGCCCGCCGAAAACGACAGCCAACTGCCGCTCGACATTGATGAATGACGCCTACTTCATGTGCAAGGCGCTGGCGCTGGCGCGGCGCGGGCTTTACACCGCGCACCCCAACCCGAGGGTCGGCTGCGTCATCGCCCGCGACGGGCGCGTCGTCGGCGCGGGGTTTCACCGCGAGACCGGCGGCGACCACGCCGAAATCGCCGCGCTGCGCGAGGCCGGCGATGCGGCGCGCGGCGCGACCGCCTACCTGACGCTTGAGCCGTGCGCGCACCACGGCAGAACGCCGCCGTGCAGCGAGGCGCTGGCGCGCGCCGGCGTCGCGCGCGTCGTCGCGGCGATGGAAGATCCCAACCCGCGCGTCAGCGGCGCCGGCCTTGCGGCGCTGCGCGACGCCGGCATTGACACCGAAGTCGGCCTGTTCGCCGACGACGCGCGCCGCCTGAACCGCGGCTTCATCTCGCGCATGACGCGGCGCCGTCCGTGGGTGCGCATCAAGTCGGCCATCAGCCTCGACGGGCGCATCGCGCTGGCGTCCGGCGACAGCGCCTGGATCAGCGGCGAGGCGTCGCGCCGCGATGTGCAGTTCTGGCGCGCGCAAAGTGGCGCGCTGCTGACCGGCAGCGGCACGGTGCTGCACGACGACCCGCGGCTGAGCGTGCGCCTGTCCGGCGAAGACCTCGGCGTGGCCGGCGAAGTGCGCCAGCCGATGCGCGTCGTCGTGGACGGCGCGATGAAGACATCGCCGTCGGCGAAGATTTACGCGCCCGGCGCAGTTGTTGCCGTCGCCGTTTGCGATAGCGCAAACGCCGCCAGCGCGCCCGGCGACAGCGCAAGCACCGCTGCCAAATCCGCAAAACACGCCGAATTCACCGCGCGCGGCGTCGAGGTGCTGGCCTTCAATGACGCGCGCCATGTCCCGCTGGCGGCGCTGCTGGAGACGCTGGCCGGGCGCTTTGAAATCAACGAGGTGCAGGTGGAAAGCGGCGCCGGCCTCGGCGGCGCGCTGATTGAGGCCGGCCTGTGCGACGAATTG
This sequence comes from Gammaproteobacteria bacterium, assembly GCA_028817225.1. NCBI lineage: Bacteria > Pseudomonadati > Pseudomonadota > Gammaproteobacteria > Gammaproteobacteria bacterium. The sequence goes on from JAPPQC010000044.1 coordinate 13,553, forward strand.
CTGCTTTATCTGGCGCCGCATCTGCTGGGGGACGGCGGCAGGGGGCTTGCGGAATTCGGCGATATCATTGAAAGTATGGACCGGCGCAGGGAATTTGACTACGAGGACATCCGCATGACGGGCAAAGACATCAGAATATTGGCGAGACCATGTCCACGATAGTGGCGGTCCGCAAGAACGGCCGTGTGTGCATCGCGGCGGACACGCTGACCAGTTTCGGCGATGTCAAGCAGAGCAGCGACTACGAGTTGTCGCACGACAAGATTTTCGAGTACGACGGCAACTACATCGGCATCGTCGGCAGCGCCGCGCACGACGCCGTCGTCAGGAGTCTGTTGTGGGAAAACGGCGCCGACGAATACGATTTCAGTTCGCGCATGGCGATCTTCGAGTCGTTCCGCAGAATCCATCCGCTGCTGAAAGAACACTACTACCTGAACCCGAAGGAGGACGACGACTCGCCCTACGAGTCGAGCCGCATTGACGCGCTCATCGTCAACCGCCACGGCATGTTCTCGGTGTTCTCGCTGCGCGAGGTGTTTGAGTATTCGCGCTTCTGGGCCATCGGCGCCGGCGCCGAGTTCGCGCTCGGCGCGATGTTCGCGGCTTACGGACACTGCGGCGAGGCCGACGAAATCGCCGACGCCGGCGTCCGCGCCGCCGCCGAGTTCGACAGTTCCAGCGCGCTGCCGCTGACGATGTACTCGGTCGCCCTCGACGCGGAAGACCCCGCCTGAGCGATGTTCAGCGGCATCGTGCGGACGACGGGCCGGGTCGCCGCGGCCTCGGACTCGCCGCGCGGGCGCCGCCTGCGCTTCGAGGCCGGCGAAAACCTTGCCAAAGACATCTCGCCCGGCGCCAGTCTGTGCGTCAGCGGCGTCTGCCTGACCGCCGCCGAATGCAACGGCGCCGCCTTCACCGCCGATGTGTCGGCGGAAACCCTGTCGTGCACGACGCTCGGCGGCCTGCGGGTCGGCGACGCGGTCAACCTGGAGCCGGCGCTGGCGGCGTCGGCGCGGCTTGACGGCCACTTTGTCAGCGGCCATGTGGACGGCGTCGGCGAAATCACCGCCTGCGACGACGACGGCGAATCACGCCGCCTCGCCATCCGCTTCCCCGAAACGCTGGCGCGCTACCTGGCGCGCAAGGGCGCGGTGTGCGTGGACGGCGTCAGTCTCACCGTCAACGAGGTCGGCGCGTCGGATTTCTCGGTCAATGTCATCCCGTTCACGCTGGCGCAGACGACACTGTCGAGCCGCCGCGCCGGCGACGCCGTCAACATCGAGGTGGACCTGCTGGCGCGCTACCTCGAACGCCTGATGGAGGCGCGGTGACGGCGGCGCGCAACCGCCGCGGGCGCCGCCGCACCGGCGCGCGGCTGCTCGGCGCCGCGCTGCTGGCGCTGCTGGTGATGCTGCAATTCTCGCTGTGGGGCGGCGACGGCCTGCTGCACTGGTGGAGTCTGCGCGACGCCAACGAACAGGAACGGCAAATCAACCGCGGCCTGCGCGAGCAGAACGAGGCGCTGGCGCGCGAGGTGCGCGATGTCAAGACCGGCGTCGGCGCCATCGAGGAGAAGGCGCGCGAAGACCTCGGCATGGTCAAGCCGGGCGAGGCGTTTTACCGCGTCATCGAGCGCGGCGGCGGGGCCGGCAGCGGGCCGGAGCGCGCGCGCGAATGAAATGCTGGGGCGTCGTGCCGGCGGCGGGCCGCGGTGCGCGCATGAACGGCGGTGTGCCGAAGCAATACCGGATGCTCGGCGGCGTCAGCGTGCTCGACCGCAGCATCGCCGCGCTGCTCGCCCACCCGGCCATGCAGGCGGTGATGGTCGCTTTGTCGGCCAGAGATGACCGTTGGTCGGAAAGTCGTTGCGCCGGCGACGCGCGTGTGTTGTCATGCACCGGCGGCGGCAGCCGCGCCGAATCGGTGCACAACGCGCTGGAGGCGCTGGCCGGCATCGCCGACGACGACGACTGGGTCGCCGTCCACGACGCCGTGCGGCCCTGTTTGCGCGGCGCCGATTTGGCGCGCCTGCTGAGCGAGGCCGCCGACGAGCCGGCGGGCGCCGTGCTGGTCGCGCCCATCAGCGACACGGTCAAGCAGGTGGCCGGCGGCTACATCGAGCGCACGCTCGACCGCGGGTGCGTTGTGCGGGCGGTGACGCCGCAGGTGTTTCGTTACCGCCTGCTGCGCGAGGCGCTTGCGGGCGCGCTGGCCGACGGCGTCGCGCCGACCGACGAGGCCGCCGCGATGGAGCGCGCGGGCCACCCGGTGAGGGCGGTGGCGGGCGACGCCGGCAATGTCAAGATCACCTGGCCGGGCGACCTGCGCCGCGCGGAAAGCAACCTTGAAACGGGAGACACGCAATGAACGACGGACTTCGAATCGGGCACGGCTACGATGTGCACGCCTTCTGCAAGGGGCGCTACATCGTCATCGGCGGCGTGCGGATTCCGTTTCGCTTCGGGCTGAAGGCGCATTCCGACGGCGATGTGCTGATTCACTCGGTGTGCGACGCGCTGCTCGGCGCCGCCGCGCTCGGCGACATCGGCTCGCATTTCCCCGACCACGACGAGGCGTGGGAGGCCATCAACAGCCGCTGGCTTTTGTGCAAGGTGCACGCGATGCTGTCCGGTGCCGGGTTCGGCATCATCAACATTGACTCGACGCTGGTCGCGCAGGCGCCGCAGATGCAGCCGCACATCGCGCGCATGCGCGACAACCTGGCCGCGGATCTGTCGCTTGCGCCGGAGCGCATCAGCATCAAGGCGACGACGACCGAGCGGCTCGGCTTCGCCGGGCGCGAGGAGGGGCTGGCGGCCCACAGCATCGCGTTGATCGGGCGCGCCTGAGCGCGATGAACGACGCCGATTTCGCGCGCCGCTGCGCCGATGTGCTGTCGGCCCAAGGCCCCGTCGCCGGCCACATCGCCGGTTTCAGCGAGCGGGCGCAGCAACTGGCGATGACGCGCCGGGTGGCCGCCGCCGTCGCCGTCGGCGACAGCCTTGTCGTCGAGGCCGGCACCGGCATCGGCAAGACCTTCGCCTATCTTGTGCCGGCGGTGCTGTCCGGGCGGCGCACAATCATCTCGACCGGAACGCGCCACCTGCAAGACCAGATTTATTTCAAGGATTTGCCGATTGTGCTCGAAGCGCTGGACGCGCCGGTTGAAACCGCGCTGCTGAAAGGGCGCGCCAACTACCTGTGCCTTGAGCGCCTCGACCGCCACGGCCAGACGCAGATGCTCGACCCGGACGCCGCCGACAGCGTTGAAATCATCCGGCGCTGGTCGCGCGAGACCGCCGACGGCGACATCAACTCGCTGAAAGAGGTGGCCGAGGACGACGCGGTGTGGCCGCTGCTGCTTTCCACGCCGGACACCTGCCTCGGATCCAACTGCCCGCGCCACCGCGACTGCTTCGTGTCGAAGGCGAGGCAGAAGGCGGCGCAGGCCGACCTCGTCGTCGTCAACCACCACCTGCTGATGGCGGACATGGCGCTGAAGGAAGAGGGCTTTATGGAACTGCTGCCGGGCACCGACACCATCATCGTGGATGAGGCGCACCAGTTGCGGGGCGTGGCCGAGAGCAATTTCACCGAACGCCTGACAAGCCGCGGCCTGGCCGACCTGCTGCGCGACTGCGAAAGCGCGGCAAAGGCCGGCGACAGCGCCGACAGCGCCGACGCGGCGCTGGCCGAAGCCATCGCCGGCGGGCGCAGCGCGCTGGAGCGGTTTACGCGGCTGTTCGCAAAACTGCCCGAGCGCGCGCCCATCGCCGCGCTGAAGTCCGCCGCGCGCTTTGATGAGGGCCGCAAAACGCTGGCCGGCGCGCTGGAGGCGCTGGCGTCGCGGCTGAAACCGCTGCGCGAACTGTCGGAACAGTGGCACAACCTGTGGCAGCGAAACGAGGCCGCGAAAGACCATCTGGCGCGCGTGCTGGACGGCGGCGGCGACGCGGTCGCGTGGTTCTCGCGCACGGCGCGCTCGTTTCAGTTGTGCTTGAGTCCGTGTGATGTGTCGTCGCTGCTGGCCGGCAAGACGCGCCTCTACGACGCGAACTGGATTTACACATCGGCGACCATCGCCGTCGGCGACGACTTCACGCATTTCCTGTCCGAACTGGGGCTGGACCCGGACAGCGCGCAGGCCGCCTTCGACAGCCCGTTTGACTACCAACTGCAAACGGCGCTCTACCTGCCCGAAAACCTGCCCGACCCGAACGACGAAGACTACACCGAGGCGCTGATGCGCGGCGTCAAGCCGCTGCTGGAGATGTCGGACGGGCGCGCTTTTCTGCTGTTCACCAGTTACCGCGCGCTGAACCGCGCCGCCGAATGGCTGGCCGCGCACACCGCGTGGCGCCTGCTGGTGCAGGGGCGCGCGCCGAAGATGGAGTTGATCCGGCGTTTCGGCGACGGCCACGGCAAACTGCTGCTTGGCACCAACAGTTTCCGCGAAGGCGTGGATGTGAAGGGCGCGGCGCTCAGCTGCGTGGTCATAGACCGCCTGCCGTTCGCGTCGCCGGGCGACCCGGTGACGCAGGCCAAGATTGCGCGGGCGCGGGAACTGGAGCGCAACTTCTTCGCCGAGAACACGCTGCCGGAGGCGGTGCTCGCGCTGCGCCAGGGCGTCGGGCGCCTGATACGCGATGAAACCGATTCCGGCGTCATCGTCATCGGCGACCGCAGGATACGCACCAAACCTTACGGACGGGTGTTTCTCGACAGTCTGCCGCCGATGAAGGTGTTCCGGAAAATCCCGCCGCTGAAGGGTTATTTTCAATGAGCGCGGCGGTGCTTGCGATTGACACCGCGACCGAGGCCTGCTCGGCGGCGCTGCACTGCGGCGGCGCCACCCGGCGCCGTTTCGAGATTGCGCCGCGCCGACACAACACGCTGATTTTCGAGATGTGCGAATCGCTTTTCGAGGAAACCGGCGCCGGTCTCAGCGACCTCGACGCCCTCGTGTTTGGCCGCGGGCCGGGCGCGTTCACCGGCGTGCGCATCGCCGCGAGTTTCGCGCAAGGCGTCGCGTATGCGCGCGGCCTGCCGGTCGTGCCGGTGTCCGATTTGCGCGCCGTCGCACAGGCGGCGATGGAACGCCACAACGCCGACTCGGTGCTGGTCGCCATGGACGCGCGCATGGGCGAGGTGTACCACGGCTGCTTCACACGCGGCGCCGACGGCCTCGCCGCGCCCGCCGGCGACGAAGGCGTGGCGGCGCCCGAACAAGTGCCAATCGCCGCCGATTTCCACGGCATCGGCGCCGGCTCAGCCTGGCGCGTCCATCGCGCCGCGCTGGACAAGGCGCTGGGCAATGCACTTGACAGGGCGCCGGGCGGCGCGCCAGGCATCTGCGACGAAGACTTGTTGCCCGACGCCGCAGTCATGCTCCAACTGACACTGCCGGCCATCATCACCGGCGGCGCGAACGCGGCGGTAGAGGCGGCGGACGCACTGCCGGTCTATCTGCGCAGCCCGGTCTGACACTGCGACGGGCGCACCATTCCGTTCTCGCCTTATAATAGACCGCGCAACCGCCGGGGTAGCACAATCGGTAGTGCAGCGCATTTGTAATGCGAAGGTTGGGGGTTCGATTCCTCTCCCCGGCACCAAAATTTGACTTTTGGCGCAAAGGAAAAGCGCAACCGGCTCGCCCGCAGAACAGCGGCGGCGCGTTGCCGCCGCTGTTACATTGGTTTGCCGCTCCCGTCGAATATGCCGGTGACAAGCCCCACGACGAGCCCCACCAGGACTGACACCACAACCAGCAACACCCTGAGTTCTGATTTGTGGATGTCATCTCGCAAGTTGTGGATGCCATCCTTGATCTCGGTCTTCGTATCATCCACCTTCTTGCCGAGTTTGTGGATGTCTTCCTTGAGTTCAGTCTTTGTGCCATCCACCTTCTTGTCAAGTTTATGGATGTCTTCCTTGAGTTCAGTCTTTGTGCCATCCGCCTTCTTGTCGAGTTTATGGATGTCTCCCTTGAACTCAGCCTTCGTTACAGAGAAGCCAACCTCAACTCTCTTGTCAAGTTTGTGGATGTCTTCCTTGAGTTCGGCCTTCGTGCCATCCACCTTCTTGTCGAGTTTGTGGATGTCTGCCTTGAGTTCGGCCTTTGTGTTATCCACCTTCTTGTCGAGTTTGTGGATGTCTTCCTTGAGTTCGGCCTTCGTGCCATCCACCTTCTTGTCAAGTTTATGGATGTCTTCCTTGAATTCGGCCTTCGTCACAGAGAAGCCAGCCTCAACTCTCTTGTCAAGTTTGTGGATGTCTTCCTTGAGTTCGGCCTTCGTGCCATCTATCTTCTTGTCGAGTTTGTGGATGCCTTCCTTGAACTCAATTTGTGTAACCGGCGCGTTGCCGGCGGGCAGCCGGGCTTCTCCGGCTTTTGCCGGATTTGCCGTTTGCGCCGTTTGCGCGGTCTTTGCCGCTTTTGCAGCCTCTGTTGTTTTCACAGTACTGGCGGCTTTTGCGGCCTTCGCCGCCTGCTCAGCCTTTGCAGTCTTCGCCGCTTTTGCGGCCTCCACTGCCTCTGCCGCTGAATCGCGGATTTCCATTTTGCCGTGCCGGCCGGGCAGCGGCTTCTTTTTTTGTTCCTCAATCATCTGGTTTCCTCCGAATAAGGTTCAAGATTTATCGAGAAACCAATTTGAGGCATTTTGCAAGCCTTGGAGCGCGCCAGCCGACGAACGGTACTATTTGCCCGATGAGTGGCTATTCGCCGGCCGCAGATTGCCGGTTGGACACAAATGTATTGGTCAGGCACAGACGCGGCGCCTGCCACCGCCGCCGCCGTGCGCGAGTAATCTGGCGATATTTTGTTCTTCATCAAGGCCATTATAGGCACATTGCAGCCCTTCAGAACGGGAAAAAATTTCACTTCCCACGCAAAAACAAGTCAAGTCTATGAAGTAACAATAAATTGCATCCGACGAACGGCAGACATTTCCTGTTCCTCGAAAAAAATTCGCGGATTCAACCCGCAAGTGCAACCGTTGACTTGATACTCCGGCTGCGCGAACGGTATAATAAACTCGACAACTATCCATTTTTTTATCCACTTTGGAGAATGAACATGAGCAACATTAAAGATTTAATTAAAAAAGGACTCCTCGCCATGGCCGCCGTGATTGTCGGTGTGGCGTTGTTGTTCGCATTGGCGGGATCGTATCGCGTGTATAGCGTGTGGTCGGCGAGCAAGCAGGGCCAGGCCGATTTGGCGCTGGCGGAAAATTCGCGCAAGGTGCTGGTGGAGCAAGCCAAAGCCGAAAAGCTTGCGGCTCAGGAACGCGCCGATGCGATTAAAATCGTCGGCGAAGCAGCGAGCAGATATCCGGCCTATCGCTATCAGGAGTTTTTGGGCGACCTGGGCGAAAGTATCCGCAATGGGAATGTCAGGCAAATCATTTATATCCCGACCGAAGCCGGCCTGCCGATACTGGAAGCGGGCAAACGCCTGCAGGATGGGGGCAAGAAAAAATGAAATTAGCGACTGATATGACTGAGGAATTTGTTAAAAACTCAATCATAAAATTTTTATCTCGCAATGAGTGGGGTACAGGTTTGCAATTTGGAGGTTTGCGGGAGCATGGTGTGGATATTAAAGTTCGCCACAATCGCTACCCGCGATATTTTCAGATTGAATGCAAGGGGCAGGGAAGCAAAGAAGTTGCTTTTGTATATTCTCTCGGACAAATTGTTACCAGAATGGAAACTGGCGGCAGCACAAGAAATTATTTTGGACTTGGCTTGCCGGATGACTCCGCAGAAATTGCTTTGCGTCGTTTGCCATGGCAGGTTGCCAAGAAATTGCTACTATATGTTTTTTCGGTAACTCCGAATGGAGAGGTAACACAATATTCTTGGAAAGACTTGAAAAAGAAGCAAGAATCAAAAAAATAACCACCAAAAAATCCTCACATCGTATAATCCCACCGGCAAATCCCGATACAACAATGAATAACCTAAAAAGTTTGGCATCCGCCGCCGTGGCCGCCGCGCTGTTGTGCGGGGGTTGTGCTTGGGTTGGCGGGGAGTTTCGTGGGGCGCCGTCGGAGATGGATGCGAACATCAGTGACGGGGCGAAGGGGCTGCTGACGCAGGCGTTCACATTTGATGCGGCGGATGACAGACTGGTGTTGGCGGACCATCATCTGCATGCCATTGCGCGCGGCACGACGACGGCGAGCCGCAGCGCCTACCTGAACCCGGAGTTGTACAGCGTTTTCCATCCGTATTTGTGGCTGAAGACGCGGGCGTTCATGGGCGCCAGCGGCGTGGACAACCTTGACCTGCTGGAACAGCAATACGAGAAGCGGCTGCTGGACCTGCTGCTGCATTTTCAGGATGTGCAGCGCCGTTACGCGCCGGGCGCGGTTGAAAGCCATTTCTACCTGTATGCGCTGGACTACTTCCATGACGAGAACGGCGAGTTGTCGGAGCAGTACACCGACCTGCATGTGCCGAACGATTATGTCGTGGATTTGAGCGCGCGCCTGAACCGCGATCTGGCGGCGGCGGCGACGGACACGCGCAGCCGGGCGCGTGTGATTGCGGTCGGCTCGGTGCACCCGTACCGCCGTGATTACATGCGGCAACTGGCGTGGCTTGCGGAGCGCGGTGTTCGCTACATCAAGTGGCTGCCGTCCTCGATGAACATTGACCCGGAGAAAGTCTCCGCCGGCTACTACCGCGAGATGGCCGAGAGGGACATGGTGCTGCTGACGCACACCGGGCGCGAACATGCGCTGCGCGTGAAAAGCGAGGCGCACCAGCATTTCAGCGCCCCGGAAAAACTGCGTCCGGCGCTGGATTGCGGCGTGCCCGTCGTCGCGCTGCACAGCGCCCGCAGGGGCAGGCATCCGGACACCGGCGCGACCTATTTCGACGGCCTGATGCGGCTGATGGCGCTGGAGGAATACAAGGAAACGCTGTTCAGCGAGATTTCGGTGATGCTGCTGGGCGGCAGGCTGTCGGGCGATTCGCGCCACTTTCTGGTGCGGCTGATGGAAAAGGCCGAGGAAGGAGGGCCGCTGCACAACCGGGTCGTGAACGGCAGCGATTACCCGGTGCCGGCGCTGACTTTCCTGAATCCGACCGAGGGGCTGGCCGAGCGCGACATGATCAGCAAGGACGAGCGGCGCTGGCTGGATGAAATCTTCGGCTACAACCGGCTGCTGTTCGACTTTGTCGCCAAGCGCACGCTGCGCCACCCGAAGACCAGGCGGCGCTTGCCGGAGGAATTTTTCTTTCCGCTGGACACCAAGAGAAAGGTTGCAAAGGCGTCAGAAGACTGCCCGCGCGCCGCACCCGACGGTGGGTGACGGCTGTGGCCTGCACGCTTGTTTCTACTTCTGCTTTGCCCCCTGTTTTGACAACTTGGCCCAAGTGTCGCGCAATGTCATCGTGCGGTTGAACACCGGGTGTTCGCCGCCGTCGCTGTCCCTTACAAAGTAACCAAGCCGTTCAAACTGCCGGCAATGGCCGGGCGGCGCGTCCAGCAGCGACGGCTCGACCAGGCAGTTGCGCCGCACGACCAGCGATTCCGGGTTCAGCGCGTCCATCACATCGTCGCAGGCGAGCGGGTTTTCTACATGGAACAGCCGGTCATAGAGGCGCACCTCGGCCTGCTTTGCGTGGGCCGCGCTGAGCCAGTGCAGCGTGCCCTTGACCTTGCGCCCGTCGGCGGTGCCGCCGCCGCGGCTTGCGGGGTCGTAGCGGCAGCGCAGTTCGGTGATTTCGCCGTCGCCGTTTTTGACGACATCCTCGCAGGTGATGTAATAAGCGTATTTCAGCCGCACCTCGCGCCCCGGCGCCAGCCGGAAAAACTTTTTCGGCGGCTCCTCCATGAAGTCGCCGCGCTCGATGACAAGTTCGCGCGAGAACGGCAGTTTGCGCGTGCCGGCGGCGGGATTGTTCGGGTCGTTGGCGGCCTCCACTTCCTCGATGCCGCCCTCCGGGTAGTTGTCAATCACGACTTTCAGCGGCTCAAGCACCGCCATCGCGCGCGGTGCCGATTCGTTCAGTTCGTTGCGCACGCAGGTCTCCAGCGCGTCCATTGAAATCCAGCTGTCTTTCTTGGTGATGCCGATGCGCTCGCAGAAGTCATGAATCGCGGCGGGCGGGATGCCGCGCCTTCTCATGCCCGACAGCGTCGGCATGCGCGGGTCGTCCCAGCCGTCCACGACGCCGGCGTCCACCAGTTTCTTTAGTTGGCGCTTGCTGGTGATGGTGTGCGTCAGTTGCAGGCGCGCGAACTCAATTTGCTGCGGGTGGTGCACGCCGAGCGCCTCGAGAAACCAGTCGTAGAGCGGGCGGTGGTCCTCGAATTCCAGCGTGCACAGCGAATGGGTGATGCCCTCGATCGAGTCCGACAGGCAGTGCGTGAAGTCGTAGGTGGGATAGATGCACCAGCGGTCGCCGCTGCGGTGGTGCGCGGTGTGGCGAATGCGGTAAATCGTCGGGTCGCGCATGTTGATGTTGGGCGCGGCCATGTTGATCTTTGCGCGCAGCACATGTTCGCCGTCGCCGAACTCGCCGTCGCGCATGCGCCGGAACAGATCCAGGTTCTCTTCCACGCCGCGCTCGCGGAAGGGGCTGTCGGCGCCCGGTTCGGTCAGCGTGCCGCGGTAGCGGCGGATGTCGTCGGCGCTGAGGCTGCACACATACGCCTTGCCCGCGCGTATCAGTTCAACGGCGCAGTCGTGGAGTTGGCCGAAGTAGTCCGATGCATAGAGCAGTTGGTCCCATTCAAAGCCGAGCCAGCGCACATCCTCGATGATGGCCTCGGCGTACTCGGTGCTTTCCTTCTCCGGGTTGGTGTCGTCGAAGCGCAGGTTGCAAAGCCCGCTGTGTTCGCGCGCGAGGCCGAAATTCAGGCAGATGGCCTTGGCGTGGCCGACATGCAGGTAGCCGTTCGGCTCCGGCGGAAAGCGGGTGACGAGTTTGCCGCCGTGCTTGTTGGCGGCGAGGTCGCGCTCGACAATCTGGCGGATGAAGTTGGTTTGCGGTTCGTCCGCCGGCGGTTTCATGCTCACACCATCCGCCGCAGCACGCCGGCGCCGTCCAGCCACTGGTGCTTGAACGCCGCCGCCGCGTGCACCGCGGCCAGCGCGGCGACGCCGTAGCCAAGCCAGTAATGCAGCGACACGGCGGCGTCGCGCGCGGCGTCACCGGCCTCAAGGAGCGCCGGAATCTCAAGGCCGCCCGGCAGCGGCACCGGCGCGCCGGCGGAAGTCGAGATGACATAGCCGCTCAGCGGCAGCGCGAACATCAGCGCGAAGAACGCGCGGTGCGCCGCCTTCGCCGCCGCGTGTTCCCACGCGGCGAGGCCCGGCGCCGGCGCCGGCGTGCCGCGCACCGCGCGCCGGATGATCTGCCACGCCGCCAGCGGCAGCACCGCCATTCCGAGCGTGCGGTGCCAGAACAGCGCGTCCTGGTACCAGCGGTCGTAGTAACTCATCTCCGTCATCCACCAGCCGAGCGCGACCAGCCCGAGTATCAGCGCCGCAATCAGCCAGTGCAGCGTGCGCGCGACGCCGTCGTAACGCTCCGGCACTTGCTCCGGTGCGCGTGCCGGCGCCCGCTCAGACACTTCGGGCATCAGCGGCGGATGCCCTCCACATACAGGTCCATCTCGACATTTTTCGCCGACGGGCCGAGGTCGAAGTTCATGTCGTAGTCGGCGCGCGCGAAGGTAACCCAGCCCTCAAAGCCGGCGCGGTAGCCGCCCCACGGGTCGTCGCCCTCGCCGATCTTGCTGATGGAGATGACCATCGGGTTGGTGCGCCCGTGCAGCGTCAGCGTGCCGTGCATCTTGCCGCCGTCGCCGTCGCCGTCGTAGCGCGTGCTCTTGAAGAACGCCTTCGGGTGTTTGGTTACATCAAGGAAGTCCTCGTTGCGAAGGTGCTTGTCGCGTTCGGCGTGGTTGCTGTCCACGCTGGCGGTCTCGACCTCAAGTTCTATTTTGCTCGCGGCGGGGTTGTCGGCGTCGTAGTGGAACGAGCCGGAAAAGCGGTTGAACCTTCCGACCAGCCAACTGAAGCCGAGATGCTTGACGCGGAACTGGATGAAGGAGTGCGCCGGGTCAATGTCGTAGTCGGCGGCGGGGGCGCATGGCGCGGCCAGCGCGAGGACGGCGGCGGCGCAGAAATTGCGAACGGTTTTTTGTGTTTTGTCGGTCATGGTCGCTCCGGGTTTTGGGTGGGGTATGCGGCGTATTCTATCGCATCGGCGGCGGCGCCATGTACAATACGGGCCGTGCAGCCCCCCGCGTCCCCGTTTGAATCCGCCCGCCTGCTGGAACACCTGCCGGCAAAAATCAGGCGCCGCATCGCCTCGCTTTGCGTGCTCGACACCACCGCCTCGACCAGCGATGAACTGCTGGCGCGCGCCGGTGAAGACGCCGGCAAGCCCGCCGCCGGCCTGTTTGACCTGTGCCTCGCGCAATCGCAGACGGCGGGGCGCGGGCGCTTCGGCAACACCTGGGTTTCGCCGCCGGGCGGCGGCGTGTATCTGTCGGCGGCGTGGCGCGCGTCGGTCGGCGAAACGCGCGCCGCGTGGCTGGGCCTGATGACGGCGTCGGCGCTGGCGCGGCGTCTGCAAAAGGCGGGCGTGCGCGGCGTCGGCGTCAAGTGGCCGAATGATTTGTATTGTGATGGCGTGCGCGGCGCGGGCGGCGGCGCCAAACCCGTAACCAAACTCGGCGCCAAACTCGGCGGCGTGCTGGTTGAACGGCGCGGTTCGTTGTGCGTGGCAGGCGTCGGTGTCAATGTATCGCTGCCGGCGCGGGCCGGCGCCGCGATTGAGCGTCCGTGGACGACATTGGCCGAGGCCGGGCTGACGGTGTCCGCCGACGCCGTCGCGGCGATGGTCGTCGAGGCCATTGTCGAGGCCGCCGACTGCGTGGCGTCCGCCGGTATCGCGGCGATGGCCGAACGCTTTGCGCCGCTTGATTTTCTGAACGGCAGGCCGGTTGAGGTCGTCTCGTCCAACGGTTCTTTCAGCGGCGTCGCCAAGGGCGTCAACCGCGAGGCCCGGCTGCGCGTGCAGGCGCAGGGCGGCATCCGAACCTGCCGCTGCGAGGAAGTGAGCGTGCGCCTGTGAGGCTGCTTGTGGACATCGGCAGCAGTCGCTGCAAATACGCGCGCTATGAACAAGACGCCGTCGCCTTCTGCGATGCGGTGCCGGTGAACGACCTTGCCGCCGGTTTGCGCGCGTCGTTTGCAAAGCATCCGGGCCGGGCGCCGCAGTCGGTGCATGTCGCCAGCGTCGCCGGCGCCGAGCACGATGCGCGCTTTGCACAAACGGTGCGCGATGTTTTTGGCGTTGAGCCGGTCGCGTTGTCGCCGAAGTTGCCGGTTTGCGGCGTGACGACGCGCTACCGGCCCGAACAGTTGGGCGTGGATCGCTGTCTTGCGCTGGTTGCGGCGTGGCACCGCGTTGGCCGCTCGTGCATCGTCGCCGATTGCGGCACCGCGGTTACGCTGGATTATCTGGATGCCGGCGGCCTGCACCACGGCGGCGTTATTGTGCCCGGCGCCGCGCTGCTGCACGACGCGCTGCGGCGCGGCACACACCGCCTCGGAGCGGCGGACACCGGCGCCGGCGCCGGCGCCGGTAATCTGCCCGCGACCGACACCGCCGGCGCCATCGGCGCCGGCTGCCGGCGCATGATGCACGCGGCGCTTGAGGGCATCATCGCCGACCTGCGCCGGCGCGGCGACGACGACGCGCTGATTGTCGGCACCGGCGGCGGCGTGCAGGCGCTGGCCGATGCGACAGCGGGGGATTTTCTGCACGCGCCGAATCTGGTGTTTGAGGGCATGGTGATCGTCGGCGAGGCGTGCCGGTGGCGGCCATGAACGGCGTCTTTATGATTGGGCTGGACGGCGTTTCGCTGTCGTCCGAAGAGAAAAGTCTGCTGGCTCATCCGCTGGTTGGCGGCGTTGTTTTGTTCACGCGCAATTACCGCGACCCGCAGCAGTTGCGCGGCCTGGCCGATGAGGTGAGGGCGGTTGACGGGAACCTGCAAATTGCCGTGGATCAGGAAAGCGCCGATGTGCAGCGGCTGCGCGAACACTTCACCGCGCTGCCGAAGCCCGCCGCCGTCGGGCATCTCTATGACCGCGACCGCGAACAGGGGCTGCGCGTTGCGCGCGCGTTTGGGCGCGTTGTCGCGCACGAGTTGCGCGGCGTCGGCGTTGATTTCAGTTTTGCGCCGGTGCTTGATCTGAAAACCGGCAAAAGCGGCGTCATCGGCGAGCGCGCCTTTCACGCCGACCCGCGCGCCGTCGCCGCGCTGGGGCGCGCGTTTATCGAGGGGCTGCACGATGTCGGCATGATGGCCGTCGGCAAGCATTTTCCCGGGCACGGCTCGGCGGTTGGCGACACCCACGACCAGGTTGTCCGCGACGGGCGCGGTTTTGACGAGATTGCCGCGAACGACCTGCTGCCGTTCAAGACGCTGGCGGCGGCGGGGCTGCTGGACGCGGTGATGCTGTCGCATGTAATCTATGCCGCGGCGGACGCGGCGCCCGCGAGTTTGTCGAGTTACTGGCTGCGCGATGTGCTGCGCGGGCAACTCGGGTTTCGCGGGCTGGTCTTCAGCGACGACCTCGGCATGGCCGGCTGCGCCGGTCTCGGCGCCGCGGCGCTGAAACGCGCGCTGGACGCCGGCTGCGACATCGCGCTGGTCTGCAACGACCGGGGCATGGCGCGGGATTTGATGGCGGGGTTTGCCGACCGCGAGATTGAGCATTACAATTCGGTTGCGGCCCGCCATTGGAGCGCGGCGCGCCGCGCCCTTCAAGACGCTTCGCGCGGGATGTTCGACCACGGACGGGATGTTTCGCTGCTGGAGCGGCGCCGGTAGGAGCCGGCAGGAAATCATGCAGGAATTTTTACGCCAATCCAATTACCTGGGTTTCGGCCCGGACTCGCCGCTGTGGTTTGTGCTGGCGCTGTTCATCATTGTCTTTGCGGTGATGATTGCCAGTTGGCTGGTGAACCTGTCGGTGCGCCAGTTGCTGCGGCGCGCCGGGCGCACCGCGACGGCCTGGGACGATGTGCTGCTGGAGAGCCTGAAAAGGCCGCTGACGGTGTTCGTCTGGACCGTCGGCATTTCCTACGCCGCCGAATTCGCGTGGCACGACGCCGACGCCTACCTGACCGGGCTGATTGCCACCGTCAGGAAACTGCTGGTGATACTGACGCTGATGTGGTTTGTGCTGCGCTTTCTGAGAGGCTTTGAAACGCGGCTGCTTGAACGCGAAGACGGCGGCGGCGAAGGCAAGATACTCGACCGCGCCGGTGCGCGCGCGCTGAACAAACTGCTGCGGGCGTCGGTTGTCGTGACCGCCGGGTTGATGATGCTGCAAACGATGGGCTACAGCATCGCCGGGCTGCTGACTTTCGGCGGCATCGGCGGCATCATCGTCGGCTTTGCCGCCAAGGATTTGCTGGCGAACTTTTTCGGCGGGCTGATGATCTACCTCGACCGGCCCTTCACCGAGGGCGACTGGATACGCTCGCCCGACCGCGAGATTGAGGGCACCGTGGAATACATCGGCTGGCGGCTGACGCGCATACGCACATTCGACCAGCGCCCGCTGTATATTCCGAATTCGGCGTTTGCGAGCATTGCGGTGGAGAACCCGTCGCGCATGAGCCACCGCAGGATTAACGAGGCCATCGGCGTGCGTTACGACGACATCGCCGTCGTGCCGGCGATTGTGGACGGCGTCAAGCGGATGCTTGCGGCGCACCCGGCGATTGACTCCAAGAAGACGCTGATTGTGAACCTGAACGAGTTTTCGGCGTCGTCGGTGGACATTCTGATTTACGCCTATACCGGGACGACGGACTGGACCGAGTTTCACGCCGTCAAGCAGTCGGTGCTGATGAAGGTGCACGAGATTGTCGCCGCGCAGGGCGCCGAGATTGCGTTTCCGACGACGACGGTGCATGTGGCGGGCGCGCCGCCGATGCCGTGGGAGAAGTGAGGGGCTTCGGGCGGGGCGGTCAGCGGGGCTTGTCGGCGGGCGCTTCCCGCGTCATCTCACCGACGATTTCGGCGAGCCTTTCGGAAGAGCGGTGGGCGCCGAGTTGTTCGCGCACATCATTGAAATCGCGCTTCATCTCCTGGCGGCGTTTGGCGTTGGTCAGCAGATTGTATGCTTGCCCGCAAATCTCCTGCGGCGTGGCCTCGTGTTGCAGCAACTCGGGGATGACCGGCTTGCAACTGATGATGTTGACGAGGCTTACATACGGGATTTTGACGAGGCGCCGGGCGATGAACCAGGTGACGGGCGACAGTTTGTAGATGCCGACCGTCGGCGTGCCGCACAGCGCGAGTTGCAGGATGCTGGTGCCGGTGGCGCTGATGGCGGCGTCGGCGCGCTTCATTTCCCGCCAGGTTCCGCCGTCGGCGAGGCGGCAATCAAAATCGTCGCGTTGCAGGCACGGCGCCAGCAGGCTTTCATCAATGCCGGGCGCGCGCAGCAGACGGAACCCGACCTGGCCGCCGAGGCGCTGCGCCAGTTTCGCGGCGGCGCCGCACAGCGTTGGCAGCAGCCGCTCGATTTCACTGCGGCGGCTGCCGGGCAGCAGCAGCACGGTTTTTTTCTTGTGCGTGCGGGCGGCGTTTGCGTCGGCGGTGTTTGCGTGGTCGCGTTCCCACCGTTCAATGTCTTCAATCAGCGGGTGGCCGATGTAGTCCACCGGCACGCCGTGCGATGCGAAGAACGCCTCTTCAAACGGCAGGATGACCGCGAGGCGGGTGACATTGCGGTAAATCTTGCGGATGCGCCCGCTGCGCCAAGCCCATACCTGCGGCGCGACATAGAACAGCACCTTGATGCCGCGCCGGGCCGCGATGCGCGCCAGTTTAAGATTGAATTCCGGGTAATCCACCAGCACCAGCAGGTCGGGCGGCTGGCGTTTCAGTGCGCGCTTCAATGTGTTGAACGCGCGCCGCAGCGCCGGGTAATAACGCAGGGCCTCGACAAGCCCGACCACCGCCAGCGGCGTGGAATCCACCAGCAACTCCGCCCCCGCCTCTCTCATCGCGGCGCCGCCCATGCCGCAGCACTGGAAATTGCCTGTTGCGTGGAGTTGGCGGATTAGGTGGGCTGCATGCTGGTCGCCGGAGGCTTCGCCGGCGACCAGCATGATGCGGTGGGGGGTGGTCATTGGTTGGGTCTTCGGTAATTAGGTGGATATGAGAGTCTTCGTGTTCTCTCAAAGCCTAAATCACACCAGATTTTGTTCTGTTTTGCTATCAGTGCAAATAGTATCGGATTGCGTCCTCTCCGACCTCTTTCAGAATGTTAAACATTTCTTCCCGCGTCCACTGTTCCTCTCTGAAATACATAGACACCGGCGCATACCGGTTCCTTGTGCCGTCGCCATCGCGTTTATAGACATGTATCTTGTTCAATCTGTAAAACTCGTTCATCATCGAGATTTTAGACATCACAAAATCATCGCCATAGTTTTCTACAAAATCACAGCCCCAACCAAAACACACAAAAGGCGTTATGTATTCGTGATTCATCATTGCCCTAATCCCCGCAAGATTTTTCCCAAGCCTCTCTATGGCGTTCCCTTGTGCCTGCCTGGTGTGGCCTTCTTTTATACGTTCTTCGTTTGTGCCTTGCTTCTTGGCTTCTGAAATCAGCACTATCCGTGTATCCTCATGCTCCGACTTCGGTTTCAGTAGAATTACACCTCCATCAGGCCGGATTGTCCGGTCGTCAAATACACGATCAAATTCAACGCGCAAACCGCCGCTTTGAATTATCCCAATCATCTGTTTATACGATATGTTCGGTTGCAGATGAAGTTCATGTGCAGAGAGTTCGTCCTTGAACCGTGATTCAAGGTATTCAACACAATCTTCCATTGCTTTGTACAACTCTTTGTCGTCCGTCTTTGACTCTACGTTTTTCGGCTTGTGCTGCTCTTTGTTTTGCCGCAATTCGTTCGATTTCGCCATTGTAAAAATAATGCCCCTTTAGTCCTTTGATATTGAATATCAATATCTCTGAATGGAACAGTATGCCGTTGAAAATATCTTTCGGCAAACTGATGATTGAACAGATTTCAGGATATGCGCCATCAGCAAACTTGCACCAGCGTTTTGACTGCATGGTCTGATTCAGGCGCAACCCATAGGGAGTAAATAACACAATCGGGATACTTTTGCCAAACAATTCTATCGCCTTTTGCAGCCATACTTCCGGCAATAACGGCCTTCCGCCGTATGCCTCAACCAAATGCTTCTTGGTCTTCGGGTCTATATTGAATGGCGGATTCATCACTACCAGCCCCGGAGTATCGCGTATGTCTCTACGGGTTAATGTCAGATAATTACGTACTCTCGTACCCGGGAAGCCCTGTTCTTCAATATCTATCCCCATGACCTTGAAGCCGGATTTCTTCCATGGATTGAGCAATGAACCTTCCCCTACACACGGGTCAAGTACCTTGTTGGCACGATCTATCTTGTCGTGCAGCAACTCATAAATGAATTGGCTGACACCTGTCGGCGTTTGTATGGTAGATTTCTTTTGCCTCTCGTAAAAGTTGTTTCTATCTACTCGGTACATTATTTGTAAACTCCTTGTAGGTAACTTTGTATGTGCTGGTTTGGTGATAGTTAAAAACTGGTTGGCAATAAAAACCCGAGGTTGCGCAACCGGTACTCCATGGCAGGCCGGCTTACCTCGAATTCATCAGCTATCAGCTTGATGTCCGCAGTTTTCCCAAGATCCACTTCAGGGTGTTTGTCGAGATATTTCTCTAATAAAATCAATGGCATCAACAAACCAGCAGCGAAAGCATTGGCTTCCATTTCCATTCGGTAATTAACTGTACTGTCAGTATCACTTTCGCGACGATAATAAATTGTCTTGTCGATAAAGACAGGAGAATCAGAATTCTTTTTCCGGTGTAGCATGTAGTGCCCGATTTCGTGAGCAGCTGTAAAGCGTCTCCGGACTGGTACATGATGTGAATTAATTACAATAGTTTTTTCATTTACCGCCAAGAAGCCCGAAAACTCTTCTTCCAACGGTTTCTCTACGATGGAAAGCTTGAGAAAATCAGCGACTGCGCCAAGGTTGATAGGCAAAGCAAGTGCTTTTGATTGATTAAGTAGCCTGCTTGCTCTTTCATCAAGTTTTTCATAAAGCGTATTCATCATTTGCTCCTTTGCTTTTTAGGTTGATTTTGTACTTCCCTTAACACATTTTCCAGATTACTTTCAGGCTCTACTGAAATGTTTAAATTTTCCAGCTCCTGAACCAATTTTGGTTTGCCTTTGGCAGGCATGGATACTTGCAGTGCACGCTGCAAGCGCTCTTCTGCATCCGCAAGATTCGGGATTAGACTCTCTGGAGAAGCTTTCAACGCTTTAGCCAATTGTGCCAGTAAGAGAACAGATGTTCTTTGCTTGCCTGTTTCTATATTGGCGAGGGCAGTGCGAGAGATGCTTATATCAGCAGATAGCTCCACCTGAGTGAGATTCAGCTCGCGCCGTCGGGCTTTGACGCGCTCGCCGAAAATCAGCCAGAATTGGCCTGAGAGATTCTGGACGTTGTCAGGCATTTGGACATGAAGTAAGGGTTACCTTAAATCCCAAGGCGACATCATACAGATATTTTTATGGAATAATGTTTATAATACTGACATATTGCCATTTATCAGATTTGATTCTTGACAAGAGAAGGGGAGGCCCTATATAATAAACACCATGATGAATATTGAAGAAGTTGGTATGAGTAAAAAGGACCGCATATTCAGTATCTTGGCGCTATCAGGGGGTGGCTTTCGAGGGCTTTATTCCGCCACTGTGCTTGCCAAATTAGAGGAAGAAGCGGGCAAGCCTATTGGCGAGTGCTTTGATTTAATTTGTGGCACCTCAATTGGGGGAATTATGGCAATGGCATTAGGGTTGGGGAAGCCAGCGAGTGAGATTGCCACAATTATGGAAGCTCGCGGCCCTGAGATTTTTCCGAACCCCAAGAAGAAACTGATTTTTTATCTTTTCAAGGCTAAGCACAGCAATGCCCCTCTGAAACGTGTAGCGGAAGAATTTTATGGGGGCAGTACTCTTAGCCACAGCCGCCAGAGACTTCTTATCCCGGCAATTAACTACTCGACTGGAAAGCCTCAATTCTTCAAAACACCACATCATGAGAGTTTCCGAAACGACTACAAGCGGAGGATGTCGGATGTGGCGTTAGCTACCAGTGCGGCACCGATATTTTTTCCAATTCACCAATCCAAAGAGACGAATTCCTGCTATGTGGACGGCGGCTTGGTCGGAAATGCACCAGGGATGTTCGGTGTCCACGAGGCAATGCACTTTTGTGGGCGGGACATTGCAGACATCAACCTTTTATCCATCGGCACGATGGGTGGTGAATTCCGCTTGGATGCCAGTAAGAATCTGAGCAAAGGCATTCTCGATTGGCGGGAAAAGGTTTTTCTCTTGACCGTATCGGCCCAAGAAAAGATTACCGACGATATGTTGCGGCATCAACTTGGGAAACGATATTCTTTCATTGATGAACTGCCAACCCATGATCAAGTATCCAATATCGAATTGGATATCACTGATAAAGTGGCTATTCGAACGCTCAAAAGCATGGGTGAGGAATCAGCCAAAAAATTTATCGGCAAACCGGAAGCGGATGTATTTCTTTATCATTCGGCTCCTTCCTATCAACCTTGTTACCTTAAGGAGGTAAATAACCATGAATAAGCGACGCGATTTTGGCAAAGTGTTTAAGCAGTTTGGAAAGAATCTGCAAATTTCAGATGCAGACAATACCACCCTGCTAAATGTTCGGCGCTGTGTTCGAAAACACTTGCGGCAACACTTCTCTAATAATTCGAAGGTCAAATTCCTTACTCAAGGATCGTTTGCCTACGGAACCCTCAACCGCCCCTGCCGAGTCCCTCCGCAACAGATGGACCTGGATGATGGCGCCTACTTTCCTGTTCAGATAAATGCCACAGTAGATTCTTCACAAATCCTGTTCGATTCTGTAGATAGTGCGTTAAAAAGCTTGGCTGATGCCGAGAAGTGGATGCTGGACATAACCAAGCCTTCTTGCTGTCGGCTGATTATCAAAGACAACATGCACATTGATATCCCTCTTTATGCTGTGTCGGAGGCGGTATTAGATGTCTTATCAGATCAGAAGAAGTATAAGCATCTCTATGAAGAAGCAAATATACCCTATGTAGATCCCGACAAGGTCTTGCTTGCCCATAGAACAGAGAACTGGGTAGAATCTGATCCTCGAAAAATCATTAATTGGGTTCTGGATTGCAAATGCAAACACGGAAAACAATATATTCGTGTCTGCCGTTATTTCAAGGCATGGAGAGATCACCAGTGGGGCAAATCTTCACTGAAATCCATTCTGATTATGGAAATGGTTAATCGTGCTTTTAATGAAAACTCGATTGCGAACAGAGAAGTTGATGATGATGAGGCTGTTTTGGAAGTTGCTGGATTGATGATTGACTATCTCTCCGGGGATGGAATTGTGGACCCCACAGATGCTTCTGAAAAGCTTGATGGGGACATTAATCTTGGAGAGAGAAGGGGAATTATTGCAACACTTGAGGGTTTGTTTGAACACATGGAGTTGGCGTTGTGTGGAGATATAGGCAAAAAAGAGGCGCACGAATGTCTGTGTCACCAATTCGGGGGATATTTTCCTGGTGACTCTAACTTGATTTCTGTCGTAACGGTGACACCCGCTGCTGTCGTTGCTCCAAAGACAGTAACTGCCTCTCAACCATGGGCGTCAAAATGGAGATAAAACCAAGTGATATTAAATGGTTGCGGAAGCACTACACAGGACTGCGTGTGAGAAATGACAGTGCGGTAGTGGGGATTCTTAGATATCGGGCACGAAAAATCGGCCCGTTTAGGGTTAATATTTTTCATGGGCCGCCGTCTGATGAAGAGAGAAATGAGCGCTCTTATATAGAAGACAAATATGCGATTGATTTGTCTTTTGATGGAGGTGGCTTACCGCATGTTAAAGAAACCGGTGGAAGGCTGAAAAGACGGGCCCAAGAAATAGCGGATGGCGACCTGCCTACTGTGCATGTTTTTCCTAAATCAGAAGAACTCTGTTTGGGGAGCAATCTGTCTGTCAGACTGAGGATGAGGAAAATTGACACTCTTGAGGATTTTTTTGATGAGCTCTTAATTCCATATTTCTATTACCACAGTTATTGGGAAAAACACAGTCAAGAACCGTGGCCTGGTCGTTCGCACGGTTGTGATGTGGCGGTACACCTAGAGGATATGTATAGGCATAGAAAATTTCTGGACAGTGAAATTGTCAATGAAGCTATTCGCTTTCTGCTAGAGCAGGGTGCACCTCCGCATATTTTTGACAACGAGAAAATGGGGCCCAACGCAAAATGTTTTTGTGGTTCGCGCAGAAAAGTAAAAGATTGTCATCCAGAAGCTAGAGAAGGATTTAACATTTTAAGAAAATGGGCGCGGTTAAAACAACATTGATGTATATCATTCCGGGAGACTCCATAAAAATTCTTCCTACATCATTCGATGCCATTGCTATTTATCAGTCCTCCAGCAACTCCAGCAACCCTGAAAACTCATACAGCGCACCACGCCGCCCCTTGCGCGGTTCCCTCATCACCAGAACCCCGCCTTCTGTCAGTTTGGAAAGCAGGCTGCTCAAGGTCGGGGCTGTGGGCGGTTTTTCCAGCACGGCAAGCCTTTTGTTGAGGTAGGAAGTGCGGAAAAGCGGCTTGTTGAAAATGGCGTCCAGCAGAGGGATTGCCAGCCGGGATTGCGTCAAGTCAAGAAAGCGTTTCTTTGCGTTTTCATAAAGTTCTGTTATTTGCACGACGGTTTCAGAGTCTTGCCGTGCCTGGGTTGTCAGCGCTTCCAGAAAGAAGGCAATCCACCGGTGCCACTCATCAGGCCTGTTGGTCCCAAGTCCGCGCAGGCAATCCATGTAAGCGGCACGGTGTCTGTCCAGATAGGCGGAAGGGTAAAAGTTCAGGCCGGACAGCACTTTCTTCCCGCGCAGAAAAACGGGAATCAGCAGGCGCCCGAGACGCCCGTTGCCATCCATGAAGGGATGAATGAGTTCAAACTGGGCATGGAGAATCGCCGCCTGCATCAGAATATCAGGCTGCCCCGAATGGTAAAACCGCTCCCATTGCTCCATGTATTCAGGAACGCGCAACGGCTCCGGCGGCACGAACGACGCCTGTTCCATCGGCGTGCCTTCCCTGCCTATCCAGTTCTGAATGGTGCGAAATTGCCCCGGATTTTTTCTTTGCCCGCGCCCGCTGTTCAGCAGCCGGGCGTGGAGTGTTTTCATAAGGTTCAGCGTGAAAGAACGGTTTTCAAGTTCCGCCGCGGCCAGGTGCGCGGCGCTTGCATGGTTCAGTATCTCTTGCAGTTCGTCCCGTTGCGCGTTTGTTTCGGCAATGTTCTCGTCTTCCTCAAAGTGGAACACATCGCTTAGCGTGGATTGGAAACCTTCAATCCGGCAAGAATCCAGCGCCTCACGGCGCGCAAGCATCGGAATCAGCAGGGCGGTCGGCGTGGGGGTTTTCTGAATCAGGTCGTCGTAGCGTGCCAGTGAACGGTTGGCTTCGCCAAGGGCAGGCATGAACCGAACCAGGTCAATGCCCGGTATCGGCAAGCCTTGTGGGACAAAGGGTTTCATGGGTGGCAGCCTCTTGCGAGGCAAGAATACCACATCAGCGGAATTTATATAAAGTTTTACGCTATTTGCTTTATACAAAAAGATTTGTGCCTATTTGACTTTATACAAAACCCGCTATCCAGCCATGAAAAAACTACTTCTTGCAGATTCAGGGCCGGATAGACGGCATCAGGCAA
Source organism: Gammaproteobacteria bacterium (assembly GCA_028817225.1). Taxonomy (NCBI): domain Bacteria; kingdom Pseudomonadati; phylum Pseudomonadota; class Gammaproteobacteria; species Gammaproteobacteria bacterium. Next base: position 37,473 of record JAPPQC010000044.1, read on the forward strand.
CCTTGCCTAAAGTCTCCCGCTTTCTACTTTAGGCAAATAATCCGCGCCTTTCAGCCCAATCCCCCCATCACCTCCACCCCGCCTGCTCACTCCCCTCCGGCATCAACTGTCTCCGTATCCCG